>CAYLZQ010000551.1:0-1838 GCA_964388045.1 uncultured Elusimicrobia bacterium
GTTCAAGCGGGGGCAGACCAGGACTGGATTGGTCCAGCTCCTGGACATCAGGACGCAAAGGGCCTGAGCCTCGTTGTTGAGCTGGGGGGCGTCGTTGGCGATCCGCTCCTGGCAGATCCTCATGAAGTCAGGGCTCCCGGAGATCAGACTCCGGGCCAGGGCCATGTCGTAGTAGTTGCTCCGGCACGACCAGTCTCCAGGGCCAGGGCGGGGGACCTGGTTGAACCTGTCGAAGCGGTATTCGAGGGCCTTCAAGGGGCCGCAGGCCTCGGGGCTCCCGGCCTGGAAGGCCTTGTAGCGGAAATAGCGCCAGAGGTCGCGCAGGGTCTCCCGGTCCAAGACCACGGGGGCCTTGCCCTGGGCCAGGGTCTTCAAGGCCCCCTCCACGGAGAGCTGGTCCATGCAGTCGGCCTGGGGGCTGGGCGGCCTGGAGAGATCCTCGAGAGATCCCTCGATCTCCTTGAGGAGCCTCTGGGCCCTGGCCATGGCCTGGTCCACGATCTGCAGGGCAGCCTGAATGGAATCCCCTGCGGAAGGGGAGGCCTCCTGGGGCTTCTGGGCCCAGGCAGGTCCCAGCAGGGCGAGCGCGATCAAAAAGCCGAGCGTGGTCATGACAAGCCTCCCATGTTGAGCGCTTCTAAAACGGCTCCAGCGTCCTTTCGCTTCAGGGCCCTGATTCTCTCAGCGTCAAAAAGCCCGGGCTCGAGCCGGGCCGCCTGACTGAAGTCCTCCAGGGTCCCGGCCGGATCCTTGAGCCCCTGGCGGACCAGGGCCCGGGTGAGGTAGACCAAGGCCAGGGGCTTGAGCCTGAGGCTCGCCTCAGCATCCGCAAGAGCCCCCTCCAAGTCTCCGGAAAGCCTCCGAGCCTCTGCGCGCCAGGCCAGGGCCTCGGCGTAATCCGGGCAGAGGGCGAGCGCCCTGTCCAGATCCGCGAGGGCCTCCTGGAGCTCGCCCGCCTTCAAGCGGCATTCCCCCCGCTCCGCATGGGCCCAGGCAGCCCTCCAATCGAGCCGGATGGCATGGCTGAAGTCCCGAACAGCCTGGGTGAGCCGCCCCAGGGCCCTATGCGCCTGCCCGCGCCAGCCCCAGGCCGAGGGGTAGAACGGGTCCAGGGAGATGGCCTTCTCCAGGGCCAGGCGGGCCTCGGCCAAGCGCCCCAGGCCGAGAAGGAGCTTGCCCTTCCAGGCCCAGGGCCAGGCCAGGCGCGGACAGAGGCGAAGCGCGCGCTCCAGGTCTCGCAGGGCCTCCTGCGGCCTTCCTTCCTGCTGCCTGGTCCAGCCCCGCCAGGCATGGGCCCAGGCCAGGCGCGGCCGGCTTCTCAAGGCCGAGTCCAGATCAGCCAAGGCCGCCCCCGCGAGACCGGCATCTCCCGCGGGGTTGTAGAGCCAGACGTAGCGCCCGCAAAGGGCATGGGCGGCGTTTAAGTCTCGCAGGGCCTCCCGGACCTCCCCAAGGCCCCTGCGGGCCAGCATCCTCTGGTAGAAGACCCAAGCCTTCTGGTCCGCCGCGAACTCCGGCTCGCCCAGTCTTCTTAGGAAGATGGGATCCCAGGCCAGGGCGCGGTTGAGGTCCGGGATAGCCCGGCGGCAGCGGCCCAGGGATACGAGCACTGCTCCGCGCCAGGCGTAGCCGCGGCGATAGCCTGGGTCGAGCCTCAGGCCACGGTCAAGCTCGCGCAGGGCCCCGGGGAAGTCTCCCTGCCGGCGCAGGGCTTCCCCCAGCCAGCAGCGGAGCCAGCCCCACTTGGGCTCAAGGCTCGCGGCCCTTTGGATGTCCGAAAGCCCCTCATAGGAAGGCCTGTTGGTAAGCTTGACTCGCGCCCTGACGGCCAGGAGGGC
>CAYLZQ010000552.1:0-1837 GCA_964388045.1 uncultured Elusimicrobia bacterium
GGACCCGCCGAAGGCGGGTGGGCGAGGAAGTGGTTGGAGGCGCGAGCCGGAAACCGAAGCTCGGCAGAGTGGCAACCATGGCAACCCCGCGAATTCTGGACTACCGAGCCTTGGCCGAGGACTACGCGAGCTACCACACCCACCCGATGAACAGGCTCTGCCACGCTTTCGGGATACCGATGATCATGCTCTGCGTGGTGCGCTGGACCCAGATCGGGAGCGCAGTCCCTTGGGCGGCCCTGGCCCTTCTCCTCTACCTCTTCTGGAGCCTCTCCCTGGCCCTGATGATGGCCGCGGTGATTTTCGCGATGGCGGTGGCGGCCCCTCTCCTCGACTCCTGGGCCGTTTGGATCCTTTTTGTCGCCGGCTGGATCTTCCAGTTCGTGGGCCACGCGGTCTTCGAGGGGAAAAGCCCTGCCTTCACGAGAAACCTGATCCACCTTCTGGTCGGCCCAGTCTGGATCTTGCAGGAGATGACCGGGATCGGCAGATCGGCCCGTCAAAATTAGCCAAAAGCATGCTATAATAAGGCGTGCCCTTTTGGGGCTCCCCGCAGAAGTCGGGCGGGAACGTCGCAAGTTACAAGAGGTTAGTCATCAGAATGCCAACAGGAAAAGTGAAGTGGTTCAACGACCAGAAGGGGTATGGTTTCATCACCCCGGACGACGGATCGAAGGATTTGTTCGTCCATCATTCGGCTATCATGGGAGAGGGTTTCAAGACCCTGGCCGAGAATCAAGCGGTGGAATTTGAGATTCAGGAGTCCGATAAAGGTCCTCGGGCTGCCAACGTCAAGAAACTCTAACCGCAGAGAGCCGCAAGAAGCGAACGCCCGCCGCAAGGCGGGCGTTCCATTTGGCGTTGCCCCACGCGATTTGCTAAACTGCGGGAGAAATATTGACAGCCGCGGAGGAAAAGGATGTCAGTCCCAGCCGCTCAAGCCGCCAGGCTGCCGACCCTGGCCGATGTCCTGACAGGGTCCCGAACAGGGGTTCCTAATGTCGCCTTGGTATTGGGAATGAGCCTGCTGGTGGCCCTCTGCGCCCAGATCTCCATTCCCGTTCCCGGAAGCCCGGTCCCTATCACCGGCTCGACCCTCGGGGTGCTCTATGCAGGGGCTCTCCTGGGCTCCCGGCGCGGGGCCGCGGCCGTGGCCCTCTATTTCCTGGAGGGGGGGCTCGGGCTTCCTTTCTTCGCCGGAGGGGCGGCGGGCCTGGCTCATTTTGCCGGGCCCACCGGAGGCTACCTCCTGGGATTTCTGCCCGCGGCCTGGCTTGCGGGCTGGCTGGCCGAGCGCGGATGGGACAGGACCCCGGGAAAGGCCCTGGCCCTGATGCTGGCCGGAAGCGTGGTCATCCTGGCCCTGGGCCTGGCGGGCCTGGCGCGTTTCGTGCCTGCCTCGAGGCTCCTTCCCCTGGGGTTTTATCCCTTCATCCCCGGGGATCTGGCCAAGGCTTGTCTTTCCGCGGCCCTGCTGCCCGCGGGCTGGAAGCTGATCCGGCGGCCCTAAACAGGGCTTCCAAAAGGCTCCCGGGTTGACAGGAGGCCATTCATCAGTTACACTTAGCCATCCATGAAAAAGAAGAGCTGGATCGGCGATGTCCTGATAGGGCTTCTCCTGACCCTTTTCGCAGCCTTCTGCTACCTTCTTCCCGGTGCCTTCCCCCTGCTCGAGAGCCTGGAGCTCAAGGCCTTCGACATGCGCTCCAAGCTCAGGCAGGACCTGGACCCTGCCTCCGAGATCGTGCTGATCGCGATCGATGACGCCTCTATCTCCCAGGTGGGGCGCTGGCCCTGGCCCCGCACCCGGATCGCGGAACTGCTCGAGCAGCTGAAC
>CAYLZQ010000553.1:0-1836 GCA_964388045.1 uncultured Elusimicrobia bacterium
GGTCCTTGCGGAAATCCTTGAGGGCCTGGGAGCTTCCCCTGGCCCTGGCCGCGGCCAGGAGAAAATCGTCCACCCTCACCCCGGGAATGGTCTGCGGATCCTGGAAGCCCAGGAATAGCCCTCTCCGGGCCCGCTCCGCAGCGGGAAAGCGGGCCATGTCCTCTCCCTTGAAGAGCATGGCTCCTCGGGTCACGGTGAACTCAGGGCTTCCCATGATCGTCCTGGCCAGGGCGCTCTTGCCCGAGCCCTCAAGGCCCTTCACCACGTGGAGCCCCTGCCCCACCGAGAGGGATATCCCCTCCAAGACGGGCCTGCCCCCTGCTTCCACGCAAAGATCCCTGAGCTCGAGAAACCCCATCTTGGCCTCGCAATCCCAGTATATATAAATGACTCGACCGGTTGAGTCAAGTTTTTGGCGCCCTTGCCACCCCGGGGCCTATCTGTTATCATTCCTTCCCTGAGAAACGACCAGTGAACATCGGACTCGCCGCGCTCTTCTGCCTGCTTCTGGCTCCCCTGTCCTTCGGCCAGGCTTGGGCTCCTAAGATCCCCGAGACCCTGGAAGCCCCCCTGCCCTGGGACCCGATGCAGGTCACGATCCACAGGCTCGAGAACGGCCTGACGGTGTATTTGAGCCCCAACCCCCAGCAGCCCAGGATCGCGGCCTGGATCGCGATCAGGGCCGGGAGCAAGCACGATCCCCCTGAGAGCACGGGCATGGCCCATTATCTCGAGCACATGCTCTTCAAGGGCAGCCCTGCCCTCGGAAGCCTGGACCACCAGAAGGAGAGGGTTCACCTGGATCGGATCCAGGAGCTCTACGAAAAGCACTTCCAGGCCGCGGACCCCCAGGAGCGCCTGCGCCTCTACAAGGAGATCGACTCGGAAAACATCAAGTCAGCCCGTTACGCTGTCCCGAATGAACTCGCCAAGATCTACAAGGAGATGGGCTTCAAGGGCTTGAACGCCTTCACCAGCAACGAGGAAACGGCCTTCGTCTGCGACCTCCCGGCCAACCGCGCCGAGGCCTGGGCCAGGGTGGAAGCCGAGCGCATGGCGCGGCCTGTTTTTCGGCTCTTCGTCAACGAGCTGGAGACGGTCTATGAGGAGAAGAACATGTCCCTGGACGACCCGGAGACCATCCTCGTCGAGGCCCTCAACCGCCGGCTCTACAAGCTCCACCCCTACGGCCAGCAGACCACGATCGGCACCGTCGAGCACCTCAAGAACCCCTCCCTCTCCAGGATGTACGCCTATTTCGAGCGCCACTACGTCCCGGGCAACATGGCCCTCTGCCTCTCCGGGGACTTCGACCGCAAGAAGATGCTCGAGCTGGTCCAAAGGCGCTTCGGAGCCTGGAAGCCCAAGCCCCTCCCGGAGCCCAAGGCCTGGCCCCTCCCCAAGCCCCGGGGGACCGAGCGCGTGGAGGTGCGCTACGAGTCCGAGGAGAAGGTCCTGATCGCCTGGCCCACGGTCCAGCGCCTTCATCCGGACGCGGACGCCCTCTACGTCATGAACCTGGTCATGGACAACACGGCGGCCGGGATCATCAATCTCGCCCTGGAGCAGGCCCAGAGGGTCAAGACCGCCGGGAGCGCCACCAGCTTCTACAACGACGCCGGGGACTGGGCGGCCTGGGCCGTGCCCAAGCTCAACCAGAGCCTGGAGGAGGCGGAGGGCCTGCTCCTGGAGGCGGTGGGAAGGCTCAAGGCCGGGGAGTTCACGGAGGAGGACGTGCGCGCGGTCGTGACCAACTTCGAGGTGAGCGAGAAGGCAAGGCTCGAGTCCAACGAGGCCCGGGCCGCCCTCATGGAGGACTCCTTCGCCCACTTCGAG
>CAYLZQ010000554.1:0-1833 GCA_964388045.1 uncultured Elusimicrobia bacterium
GTCCGGTCCGGAACTCGCCGCGGCGAGCTCCAGGGACAAAAGCAGGAAAACTGGACGGATAAAAAGGGTAGCCGCCTTCATTCGGCACATTGTAGGACATTTGAGCGTGTTTCTGGGCGCGCTCGTAGAGGTTCCGTGCGGCGGGACCTGCAGCTCCTTCTCGGGGCCTATCCCCCCGGGGCTTGAGGGGGCCCCTGGGCGAGCAGGGCCTCCAGGGCCTCCAGTCTCTCCTGGCCTGTCCTGAGGTCCTTGACCTTGATCTTCCCCAGGGCGGCCTCCTCGGGGCCGATCACGAGGGCGAGCCTGGCCCCCCTGGCGTCCGCGTACTTGAACTGGGCCTTGAGCCTGCCTGTGCCCGCGTAGAGGTCGGCCTCCCAGCCCGCCTGGCGCAGTTGGGCGGCGACCTTCAGGGAGCGGCCCCTCAGCTCTTCCGAGAAAACCGTCACGCAGGCGTGGGGGCCCCAGCCGCCGCGGTCGGATTCCTCCAGGATCAGCATGAGGCGCTCCAAGCCGATCGAGCCCCCGCAGGCCGGGACCCGGGGACCCCCGAAGCTCTCGGCCAGGCGGTCGTAGCGCCCCCCGCCGCCGATCGAGATCGGGAGGCTGGGATGGCGGAACTCGAAGACAGTCCCGGTGTAGTAGTCGAAGCCGCGGACCAGGCAAGGGGAGAGCCTGAAGGCAGGCTTTGGGAAGAGCCCCAGGAGGGCCTCGCGGATCTCCCCCAGGCGCCTGAAGGCCTCCCGGGCCGCGGCGGAGAGCCTGCTCTCGTCAGGCTCCTCGGCCATGAGGGACTCGAGAAATCCCAGGGCCTGGGGGCCGACGAGCTCGCCCAGCTCGGCGAGCACCGCCTGGCGCTCGGTTTTGTCGAGCTTGTCGAGCAGGACGCAGGCCTGGGCCCTGAGGTTTTTTGGGACTGCGGCCATGTCGAAGAGGGCCTCGAGAAGGGCTCGGTCGTTCAGGAGCACAGTGGGCTGCTCAAGTCCCAGGGCGAGGAAGGCGCTCGTGATCGCCTGGATCACCTCCACCTCGCAGAGCAGGCTTTCCGAGCCGAGGATGTCCGCGTCGCACTGGTAGAATTCCCGGTAGCGCCCCTTCTGGGCCCTCTCCGCCCTCCAAACCGGCCCGATCTGGAAAGCCTTGAAGGGCTGGGGGAGCTGGCCCTGGTGGCGGACGTAGAAGCGGGCCAGGGGAAGGGTCAAGTCGAAGCGCAGGCCCAGGTCCGCGAGCTCCCCGCCCGCCCTGGCCTCCTCCAGCTTCTCCCCGCGCTTGAGGATCTTGAAGATCAGCTTCTCGTTCTCGTCCCCGGCCTTGCCGAGAAGGACCTCCAGGCCCTCCACCGCCGGGGTGGCGATCGGGGAAAAGCCGAAGGAGCGGTAGACCCTGGAGATGGTCTCGATCGCCCGGGCCCGCCGGGCGCAGGCCTCGGGGAGGAAGTCCCTGAAGCCCGAGGGAGGGGCCGTAGGGATGCTCATTGTCCGCCTGCCCTCTCTGGGCCAGGCCCGGTAGGGCCCGGCACAGACGCGGCTGAGGAAAGCCTAATAGCGTCTAGATGATAGCGCGGACAATGATTCTCTTTCATTTGGGCCCATTGTAGTAAATTGGAGGGGGGCGCCGCGGCCCGGCAATTTGCTTTCATTTTCCCATGCTCCGCGTGCGCTACGGCCCCTTCCATCCCGAGCTGGAGGAGGCCTTCGTGGCGAGGCTCCGCGAGCTCGCGACCGAGCCGGCCGTCCCGGTGGCCGTGGTCGCCCCCTCGCGGCGAATGGCCGACAGGCTCCAGCGCCTGGCCGCCGTGGAGCACGGCTTGGCCCTCCTCAACGTCCGCTTCCACAC
>CAYLZQ010000555.1:0-1832 GCA_964388045.1 uncultured Elusimicrobia bacterium
CTACTCCCGGGCGTGCCTGGAGCCGATGCGGGGGCTCGCCGCCCAGGGAGCCGGGATCCAGGACCTCCTGAGGCTGACGCGCGCGCGGATTCTGACCCAGGCGCAAGCGGCCCTGGCCGATCCCAAGGGGCTTTCCTTCTTGGACATAGACACGCCGGAAGACTTGAAAAAAGCGGAGGCTCTCTGCCATGGCTCTCGTTGACCCCTTCGGACGCGCGCTCGACTACCTGAGGGTCTCGGTCACGGACCGCTGCAACCTGAGGTGCGTCTACTGCCTGCCGGCAGAGGGCCTGGCAGCAGCCCCCTCCCGCGAGATCCTGAGCGAACAGGAGATCCTGAGGCTGGGCCGGGTCGCCATGAGCCTCGGGGTCAGGAAGTTCAGGATCACCGGCGGGGAGCCCCTGGTCAGGCCCGGGATCGTGGAGCTCCTGAGGGGCCTCTCGGGCCTGGGCCCTGAGGACCTCTCCCTCTCCACCAACGGGATGCTCCTGGCCGGCTTGGCCCGGGACCTGGCCCGGGCGGGCCTGAGAAGAATCAACATCAGCCTCGACACCCTGAGGCCGGAGCGCTTCAAGCGGATCACCCGCCACGGGAGCCTGGAGAGGGTCCTCGCAGGGATCAGGTCGGCTTTGGAGGCCGGGCTCTCCCCGGTCAAGATCAACGTGGTGGTGATGAGGGGAGTCAACGCGGACGAGATTCCGGACTTCGTGGCCCTGGCCAGGGAGCGGCCCCTGCACGTGCGCTTCATCGAGCTCATGCCCATAGGGCGGACCGGGTTCTTCGGGCCGGAGCGCTGGCTGCCCCTCTCCGAGATCAGGGCCCTCTGCGGGGCCCTGGAGCCACTCGCTCCCGGGGAAGGGCCGAGGGGCTGCGGGCCGGCCTCCTACTTCAGACCTCCCCGGGCCCTGGGCAGCGTGGGATTCATAGCGGCCTTAAGCTGCAACTTCTGCCGCAGATGCAACCGCCTGAGGCTGACCGCGGGAGGCCGTCTCCTGCCCTGCCTGGCCTCAGAGGCCGGGGTGGACCTCCGGGCTCCACTGCGCTCCGGGGCGCAGGACGAGGAGCTCGCGGGGCTCTTCAGGCAGGCGGTGGCGATGAAGCCCGAGAGGCACGGGATGGAGGTCCGGGAGCAGGCCCCCCGCGAGGCCTTCATGTGCGCCTTGGGGGGATAGGAGATGGAAGACCGAGGGATGACCCTGGTCGAGCACCTCCAAGAGCTGCGCCGGAGGCTCGTCGTCTGCCTCCTTGCGGTCGCAGCCTGCTCCCTGGTCGCCTACCCCCACACCGGGCTCATCCTGGGGTGGCTCGCCAGGCCCGCAGGGAGCTTGGTCTTTTTCTCCCCGGCCGAGGCCTTCCTCGCGCGGCTCAAGATCGCTCTCTTCGGCGGGCTCTTCCTCTCGGTCCCCGTCCTTCTCTTCGAGGCCTGGGGCTTCGCGGCCCAGGGCCTGACCGAGAGGGAGAGGAAGGCCCTCTTCTGGATACTGCCCTGCTCCTACGCCCTCTTCTGCCTGGGAGCCGGCCTGGCCCTCTTCCTCGTCATCCCCACGGCCCTGCGCTTACTATTGGCCTACGGCACCGAAGAGGTCAGGCCCCTCTTGGGAGTGGGGCCCACCCTCGAATTCGTGGGCTTCCTGTCCCTGTCCTTCGGGCTCTTCTTCCAGCTCCCCCTGGTCCTCTTCTTCCTCAACTGGCTGGGGCTGGCCACCCCCTTCCTCCTCTCCTCCTACAGACGCCACGTCTACCTGGGGGCCGTCGTGGCCGCGGCCTTCATGCCCCCCGTGCCGGACGTATTCTCCCAGCTCCTCCTGGCCGTCCCGGTCCTTCTCCTCTAC
>CAYLZQ010000556.1:0-1831 GCA_964388045.1 uncultured Elusimicrobia bacterium
CGGCCGAGCCGAGCTCACGGCCTGGAACAACGTCTTCAACCCCCTGAGGGGGGAGAAGGCCACGGTCAAATACGAGGTCTCAAGCCCCGGAAGGGTGACTCTCAGGCTCTACACCTTGAGCGGGGCCCACGTGCTCACCCTCTTCGACGACGAGGTCCCGGCCGGGAAAGGGTCGGTGGACTGGACCGGGAGAAACCTCAGCGGGCACGCGGTGGCCAGCGGGGTCTATCTCCTCCACATGAATGGCCCTGGGATCTCCAAGACCCAGAAGATCGCGGTGGTCAAATAATGGGAATGGGATTCGCTGTCATTTTGGCCCTGCTCTGCGCCGATTCCATGGCGGCGGAGGGCCCCGGGACCACGGCCGCTCCGGTCCTCCAGATCCCCATGGGAAGCAGGGCCCTGGGGATGGGGGGGGCCTTCACTGGGGTGGCCTCGGACCCCTCGGCCCTCTACTACAACCCGGCGGGCCTCAGCCGCTTGAGCGGCCATGAGCTGGCCCTCTCATACATCTCGGGGCTTTCGGACAACAGCCTCCAGCACCTGGCCTACGCCGGGCCCCTGGCCTTCGGCGGCCTATTCTCCGGCGGCTACGCCGGCCTCGGGGCCAGTCTTCTCTTCTCCCAGAGCGGCACCATCGAAGTCAACCGCACCAACCCGGACGGCTCCTTCCTGAGCTCTGAGAAGCTCAGCGCAGGCTCGGACCTGGTCCTCTCCCTGGGATACTCCGAGAGAGTGGCCGTGACTCCCCTGGAGATCCGGGAGAGGAGCTATAGGCTCAGCCACTTCCTGGGAGGGGCTGGAAAGCTCGTCCGCTCCACCCTCGTGGAGCAGTACTCGGCCAGCGCCCTGACCGCGGACCTGGGCTACCTGGTCCTTTCCCCGGAGACCGGTCTTTCTCTTGGCCTCTCGGGCTCGAACCTGGCGGGCGAGCACAAGTTCGTGAGCGACCCGGACCCCTTGCCGACTCTGTTTCGCTCCGGCCTCGCCTACCAGGGAGAACCCCTCCCTTCCTACGGCCTGACCCTGGCCGCCGACGGGGAGTACCTCCTCCAGGAGCGCCGGTGGGGGGTCAACGCGGGGTTGGAGTGCTTCTGGCAGAAGACCTATGGCCTGCGCCTCGGCTATCAGTTCCTGCAGGACGTCCTGGGCCTGACCGCGGGGCTGGGCCTGCGCTGGCGCTCGCGGCTCTTCATCGACTACGCCTGGAGCATGGGGGGAGCCTTGAAGGACGCCCACCGCTTCACCGTAAGCTACCGTTTCGGCGCGGTCTCCCCGGCCCTCCGCGCGCGCGAACGCAGGAGGATCATCCTCCCCGAGAGAGCGCAACCCGAGGGGATCGAGGAGGAGCCCCCTCCGGCGCCCAGAAGGAGGCCGCGGCCCCGCCCCGCGCCGCGCCAGGAGCAGGAAGTCCCGGGCTGGATCTATTAGCACCAAACGGACTTTCGGCCCCTTTTGTGATTCCGGGTATTTCCGGGAAGGGGTGCACCCAAAATAAGCAGGTGACTTCCCGGCCCTGCCGGGTGCGGCCTGCTTTCCTCAGATGGCGCGGCGGGTCTTGTCGGCGATGGGGCCCATCGGGCCTGCGGTGCTCCAAAACGGTCAGTCCGCTCCTCGGCCCGATCCGACCCATCACCGCCACCCGCCGCGCTCAAGGATGCAGGCCGCACCCTCAGTTCCACAGGCACGTGGACGATACCACCGGTTCATCCCCCCACGCGTGGGGAACCCCAGCTCGTGAAGCTGGCTTGTGTCGCCGGGCGCGGTTCATCCCCACACGCGTGGGGAACCCACCGCCTTCAGGCAGACGGCCTCGGTCTGGTCCGGTTCA
>CAYLZQ010000557.1:0-1831 GCA_964388045.1 uncultured Elusimicrobia bacterium
CGTCGAGCCATATCTCCTGGAGCAGCTCCGAGGTGATGTCCCCCCCTCCCAGGCCGGCCACGAAGCCGTAGACCGGCGGCCTCTCCGGCAGGGGGTAGAGCGCGGCCTTGATCTCCTCGAAGAAGATCCCGCTCCCTCCCGGAGAATAGTTGCGGTCCACCACGGCCAGGGGAACCCCTGAGCTCGCGAAGCGCCGCAGGGCCCTGACCGGGAAGGGCCTGAAGGCCCTCACTCTGAGGTTTCCCGCTGCCAGGCCCTTGCGGCGCAGGGCCTCCACGGCGGCCTGGGCCGTGGAGCCCACGGCCCCGGAGGTCACCAGGACCACCGAGGCGTCCTCGCAGAGGAATGGCTCCAGGGCCCCGTAGCTCCGGCCGAAGGCCTCCCCGAAGTCCCGGCCCGCCTGCTCGATCTCTCCCTCCGCCCTCTCCATGTCCGCGGCCAGGCGGCGGCGCAGGCGGAAGTACTCCTTGGGCTGGACCAGGGCCCCGAAGGAGAGCGGCCTCCCAGGGTCCAGGACCCACTCCGGCCTGTAGGGCGGGAGGTATCTGTCCACCGCGTCCTGCTCCGGGACCTCCACCGGCTCGTAGGTGTGGGAGAGGGTGAAGCCGTCCAAGACCACCATGGCCGGGAGCCTCACCCTCTCAGCGATCCTGTAGGCCATCAGGACGCTGTCCAGGACCTCCTGGGCGCTGGAGCAGTAGAACTGCATCCAGCCCGTGTCCCTCTGGGAGAGGGAGTCGGTCTGGTCAGTCCAGAGGCTCCAGGGAGCGGCGAGAGCCCGGTTCACCTCGGCCATGACCACGGGCAGGCGCGCGCCCCCCACCCAGTGCAGGAGCTCGTGCATGTAGGCCAGGCCCTGGGAGGAGGTGGAGGTGAAGGTCCTGGCCCCGGCCGAGGCGGCTCCCAGGAGGGCGGCCATGGCCGAGTGCTCTGACTCCACCCTGAGGAAGCGGCCCTTGAACCTCCCCGAGGCCTGGAGCTCGGCGATGAGCTCCACGGACTGGGTCTGGGGGGTGATGGGGTAGGCGGCCACCACCTCGGCCCTGGCCAGGACAGCGCCCATGGCCGCGGCATGGTTGCCCATCAGGACTTTTTTCATGCTGCCTCCTCCACCAGGGCGATAGAGCGGGGCGGGCACTCCCGGGCGCAGATCCCGCAGCCCTTGCAGTAGGAAAGCTCGATCTCAGGCACCTTGTCCGTGAGCCTGACGCAGGCCTCGGGGCAGTACTTCCAGCAGAGGAGGCACCCGGTGCAGCGCGCCTCCTCGATCACGGGCCTGAGATTCCTCCAGTTCCCGGTCAGGTTCTCGGACATGGGCCGATCGGATACGATCGTGGCCGGCAGGAGGAAGGGGTCCTGGTCAAGCCTGGGCATGGAGCCCCTCCCTGCAGAACTCGTAGGCCTCCCGGGCCGCGGCCGCGTTCGCCTCGGGCTTGGCCGGGACCGCCTCGCGCACCGCCGCCTCCAGGAAGGGGAGGTCGCAGAGGCCCAAGACCGCGGCGGCCGCCCCGCACATGGCCGTGTTGACGACAGGGCTCGCCGCGGGGCCGAGGCCGTGGGCCAGGGCGATGCGGCGGGCGGGCACGCGGAGCACCCGGAACTCGGGCCATCGCCCCGCGAGGAATTCCCTCTCCGTGTTGATCAGGAGGGTCCCGCCCTTCTTCAGGCCCCGCGCGATCTCGGGTCCGGAGGCCAGGGTGGAATCCAGGAGGACCACGGCGTCAGGCTCGTAGATCCGGCTACGCAGGAGGATCCTCTCCTCTGAGATCCTGGCGTAGGCGGCCACGGGCGCCCCCCGGCGCTCCACCCCGAACTCGGGGATGGCCAGGCA
>CAYLZQ010000558.1:0-1830 GCA_964388045.1 uncultured Elusimicrobia bacterium
GTTTGCCAGGAACATGAGATGCCGATCCTGATCGTTCTCTTCAACAACTACGGCTACCTCTCCCAGAAATCCGGAGTTCCCCGTTATTTCCCCGAGGGATGGGCAGTCCGGACCAAAACATTCCCGGGGACCTCGATCGTCCCAAGCCCTGACTACGCGACGATCGCTCGAGCCTTTGACGGTTACGGGGAGAAGGTCGAGGAGCCCGCGGAGGTGCGCGGCGCCATCGAGCGGGGGCTCAAGGCTGCGGCCGCCGGCCAGGTCGCCCTCATCGACGTTCGTCTCGAGGCGGTGAACCCGTAAATGCTGGGGGGACAGCTATGAAGGCGCGGGTCCTGAGGCCGGTCACGAGGGGCGCTATCCTCTCGCTGCTCTTTAGCCTCGGTTGGGCGCCGGAGCAGGCTCTCGCGCAGGATAAATTGGTGGGCGTCCATTCGGCCCAGTCGATGTCCCAATCCATGCCCTGGATCGCCATAGAAGCGGGACTCTTCAAAAAGTATGCCTTGGACTTCCAGCTCGTTCATATCCCGTCCTCTCCGACGGTGACGGCCGCCATGCTTGGCGGAGACGCCGAGGTCGCTCTGACGGGGGGGGAGGGGATCCTCCGGGCCTACGTGCAAGGGGCCACGGACTTCGTCTTCATCGGCAGCGTCAAGAATGTCCTGACCCACAGCATTCTGGCGAAGCCAGAGATCAAAACGCCGGAGGACCTCAGGGGAAAAAAGATCGGGATCAACCGGATCGGCAGCAACCCCCATTATTTCGCTGTTCAGGTGCTGCGGCAGAAGGGAGTGGATCCCCAGGAGGTTCAATTCATCCAGTCGGGCGGGCCGCTGGAGACCACGGCCGCGCTCCTTTCCGGCGCGCTGGACGCCGCGGCGATGGCGCCGCCGGCGGATGCCCGGACGAAGGCGCGTGGCTATAACGTAGTCGTTTACGGGCCCGACCTTCGCCTCCCCTATGTGGCTGCGGCCTTTGTGAGCCGGCGTCCCATCATCGCCAGGCGCTCCCTGGTGATCGGACAGTTCATGCGGGCCATGGCCGAGGCCGCGAAAATTCTGCATACGGACAAGGAATTTACCTACCGGGTATTGGGAAAGTATCTGCGCTTGACCGACAGGAAGATACTCGATTCTTCCTATGATTCCGAGATCAAGGTCCTGGAGCCCAGGTTGGAGATCGCCGCGCAGGGATTTCACGCGATCCTCGGAGAGGTCGCCAAGGTCGACCCGCGCGCCAAGAAAGTCAAGGTCGATGACCTCATAGACCGTCGCTATCTGGAGCAGCTGGAGAGGAGCGGTCATTTCGCCAGGCTTTGGGAGGGAAAACGGTAGAAGCCAATGGCACAGGCATGGGTCGACGTTGCCTCCGTCTTAGGATTGAGAACGGGCTAAACTAGTCGAAAGAAGGAGCTAGGGGACAAGGAGGACGGCATGAAGAGGATCATGGTTGGCCTTTTGTTTTTGTTGGCACCGGGCATTGATCTCCCAGCCCAGACCCCCTTTTATCAGGGCAAGACCGTGAGAATCCTCGTCGGATTCTCCCCCGGGGGGACTTATGATGTATGGGCCCGCGTTATGGCCCATTATATGGTTAAATACGTTCCTGGAAGCCCCGTCTTCATCGTGCAGAATATGACCGGGGGAGGCTCGATGGTTGCGGCCAATTATGTGTACAACGTAGCCAAGCCAGACGGTTTGACCCTCGGGTTGGTCACTCCTGCGCTTTACATTGAGCAGCTCGTTGGACGAAGAGAGGTTAAGTATGACTGGCCGAAATTTAGCTGGGTTGGCTCCCCGGAGAGAACCGACCGAATCTTTTATATTCGCG
>CAYLZQ010000559.1:0-1818 GCA_964388045.1 uncultured Elusimicrobia bacterium
ACGTAGGCGATACCCACCCGCTGCGCTTCGACTTCGAGGGGATGATCTTGTGTGGTATCGCGCAGCGCGGCGAGCTCCGGGTGGCGAAACAGCGCATTGTCATCCAGGGTGACTTTGGCGTCGACCGCGCACAAGGCGCCATCGGTGGTCTCGGCGAAGGGATTGATCTCGATGAGCGAGGCATCCACGTCAGTGAAGAGCCGCCACACCTGGTCCACGAGTCGCGCCGCTTCGGCGTGGAGAGATGGCGAGAGCTGTAGATGCGTGATGAGTTGTTGTCGGAGAGAATCTGGCAGTGGTGTCTCGAGTGGATGCGTGAGGGTAAGCATTGCTGCGGGATCACGAAGGGCGAGTTCTTCAATGGCGACTCCACCCTGCGCGCTAGCGACAAAGATAGGGCTGGCGTGGGAGCGATCAATCGTGAGTGCGAGATACCGCTCGGCGCGAATCTGTGGGGCGCATTCGACCAGCACATGGTGCACCGGACGACCAGCAGGGCCTGTCTGGGTTGTGATCAGTGATTGCCCGAGCCAGCGTCGGGCAAAGGCTTCCACCTCATCGCCCGAAGCGGTCAGCAGAATCCCGCCCGCCTTGCCGCGACCACCCGCATGCACCTGCATCTTGGCCGCGACCTCACGCCGACCCAAGCCTTCCCAAATTTTCCGGGCTTCTTGTGGCGTGGTCGCCACCGCGCCGTCGCTGACAGGAATGGCATAGCGCCGGAACATCTCCTTGGCCTGATATTCGTGGAGGTTCACCCCACCACCTGCCTCGGTCCGCCTACGGCGGACCGCGAAAATGACTTGTGTAGCTTTTCACGCCTTTTCGCCCGTCGCGCCATCGGTAAGCATGTCTGCCATCGTCGGCGCGACGGAGAGGCAGGCGGTGGGGTCAATGGGGCCTGCGCTGATCAATCGGCACAAACCGGCGATCGCGCAGGCCAACATATTGGGAGAGGGGCCGGATGAGCCGATTATCTGCGTGCTGCTCGAGGATGTGCGCGGACCAGCCGGCGATGCGTGAGCAGGCAAACATCGGCGTAAAGCAGTCAATCGGAATGCCGAGGTAATAGAGCAGCGAGGCCGAATAGAAATCCACGTTAATGTACAGGCCTTTCGCGCGCTGCACGGCCTCCTGCAGGTGCTCGGAGATGCGAAACCATTTGAGCTCGCCGACCGCTTCACCCAGTTGCCGAGCAGCGGCCTTCAAATGCTTGGCGCGCGGATCTTCCCCTTTGTAGACTCGATGACCAAAGCCCATGAAGCGATCTTTCGCTTCCAATGTCTTGGCCACAAAGGATTCGATGTGATCGGGCGAGCCGATCTCCATCAGCATTTCCATCGCGCGCCGATTCGCCGAGCCGTGCAGATCGCCTTTCAACGTCCCAATGGCCGTCGTCACAGCCGAATAGAAATCCGACTTGGTGCTCAGCGTCGTGCGCGCGGCAAACGTCGAGGCGTTGAAGCCGTGCTCAGCGAGCAGGACGCAGTACATGTCGAGGCCTTTGACCGCGAGCTCCGAGGGCGCTTTGCCGTGGAGCATGTACAGGAAATTCTCCGCGTGCCTCATCTCCTCGTGGGGTTGCACCAACGGCTGCCGGCGGCGCAACCGATCGAACGCGGCGACAATCGTCGGCATCTTCGCGATGAGCCGAATGGCCTTCGCGCGATTGGCTGCGATGGAGTCGTCCTCGGCTTCGGGATCGTAGAGCCCGAGCATCGAGACCACCGTGCGCAACACCGCCATGGGTGAGGCGGTCATAGGAAATGTTTGCATCTCATTGATCACATCGGCTTCGAGGGCGCGATGCCTCGCGAG
>CAYLZQ010000560.1:0-1818 GCA_964388045.1 uncultured Elusimicrobia bacterium
AAGCTCCTCCTGAAGACGCCGGGCGCGGTCCAGGGACTCCAACGCCCGGTCCCAGGCGCCCTGCTGATACAGGAGATGGCCCATCAAGGCGGAGACAGAGGCCTCTCCCGGTTTGTCCCCGAGGTCCCGGAAGACGTCGAGGCTTTTCTCAAAAGATGAGAGGGCCTCCCGATCTTTTCCCTGTGTCTGGTAGAAGGTTCCGATCTTGGCGAAGGCCCACCCCATCCCCGAGGCATCTCCCCCCGCGTTACACCGTTCCAGCTCTTCCAGAAGCCTGGGAAGGATTCCCTGTCCCCCTTCGCCCGCAGCCTGCCGATCTGCCCTACCCATGCCTTCTCCCTTATCGTCCGTCTGCCTGCGGCCTCTTGAAAATCATGAGGGCCCCCACGGTCCCGTAGGCGTAGCCATCCTTGTTGGGGGCAATCAGGGGGAGCGCGGAAACCATCTCCCATCCCTCCTGACCCACCTCGTTCAGCCAGTCCAGGCCGCTGACCAGTCCCTCACCCGATTCCTTAAACATGACCATTCGGTCCTGATATTGCCAGCGCATCCTTGTGATCCTCCGGGAATAGGGTTTTGGGCCAAGGGGATTTAGCGCTCCGCCTCAGGATAGAGGAGGGTGTCCGGCAGACCGAGGGTCGTCGCGATGCCCTTCCGGATTTCCAGGAGAAGGCCTTCCCGATCCTCTGGACGGGCCTGCTCGACCTCGAGCATGCGAACGGTCACCGCCCGGTTCAGTTCCCTCAGCCCCTCCTGGTTCGAGGGCTCGCTGAACGCTCCGATGATTCTCTCCTGCAGGGCTTGGTAGAAATGTTCATTCAGGATGGAGATCTGCGCAGTCATATCATGGAGCATCGGATATTGATAACTCATGAAGACCCGGCTCAGGTGCCGAGCCGTCTGGGTAACATCCATGGCCGCGTTATCTTCCAGGAGCAGCCGGAGCCTCTCCTGATCAGGCAGAAGGACCCAGACGTCTGGTGCGATCCGTTGCTGGGTCACCATCCTTCCCGACCGGTACCGCTCCGTGAAGCTCAGCAGGGTCCGGCCACCCAGCTTCTCGGCCAGGCTCCTCACGAGGTCTTTGAGCTCCGCATCAGGGATGGCATAGAAGGAGGGGTAGCGACCCTTCAGGGGCGACAGCTCACGGCGCATCTCCTCGAGGCTCATGAGATCGCTCAGGCTCTTGACCGAGAGCTGGAGGTCCTCCCGGGACATCCCTTCTGTATCCACGGGCGGGGTCTCTTCCGGCGCCTCCTGTTTGCCGCGGGGGATCCGCTCCATGGCGCCTTCGAAGACACCCTCCAGCCGTTTCTCAAACGAAATGGCCCGGGCGATCTCCTCCCGGATGGCCCGCAGGATCTCTTCGCGGGCCTGGGCCGGGGCCTTCTCCAGGTCTGCCGTCATGGGCAAGATCCTCCCCTTCAGAGCCTGGAGACCCTCGGCGGGGAGCCTGGTCAGGGCCTCTTGGGTCTCGAAGTAACTGGGGAACTCGATGACCGCCGTGGGGAGCGTGGGGTCGCGGTAGAGGTCATAGCTCTGGCAGAACAGGAGCCGGGCCAGCTCCCGTCGCAGTTGCGACAGGGTATGGGCCTCTTGGTCCAAGGCCAGCAGGTCCCACTTCTCCGCGCAGGACATGTTCTGCAGTTCTTCTTCCGTGAGGGAGTTCAGGCCCGAGCCTTCCACCTGCGCCTTGAAATCCAGGTCCGTGAGGGCCAGTTGGGTGTACTGGGGGATGAAGGAGGCGACGTAGGCTTGTATCCTCTCGAAGGGGAGGTATTCGCTGTAGTCCGCGAGGCAGAGGGATTGGCTGGTCTC
>CAYLZQ010000561.1:0-1817 GCA_964388045.1 uncultured Elusimicrobia bacterium
TGGGGGCTTTTCCTATCTCTTCCCCCGGTACAGGGAGGGAGAGGATTCAAGCCACTCCGAGGGGATCCTCAGATCCAGGATGAGGCTCCGGGGAGACCCTGGTCAGAAGGAGGCCTGGGAGCTCTACGCCGAAGTCCTCCGTTTGATCTGGAGAGACCGCGGCTACTACGGGACCCTCGACATCCTGCTCGAGTTCGACCACACCGACTGGGAGATCATCCTCGCCGCCGCGGGGATCGAGAGGAACGCGGGATACTCCATGCTGAGGAAATCCGTCAAGGAGTTCACGAAGACCAAGGCCTACCAGGAGGTCCTCGAGGCCATCGTCTCATACCAGGGCGAGGGGGTGGAGGCGCTCAACTACGCCAAGAACGGCAGGCCGGTCTCCAAGATCGGCAGGAGCCGCTGGGCCGACGACACCCTGGCCCCTTATCTGGCGGGGGAGTTCAACGAGTCCCTCGCGAAAAGCCCCTTGAGGCTTCTCGCCCGGCAGGCCTTTGCCGGAAGCTACCTCCGCCAGAGGCCCGAGGTCTTGCGCAGGGCCTACGCCCGCAAGCTTCAAAGGGCCCTTTCGGGCCGCTCCAGCCTCACGCTCGAGGACTTGGTCAAGCTCCATCAGGAGATCGCGACCCAGATCCAAGGCCACGAGGACGAGATCCCGGCCCCCCTCCACGATCTCCAGGCCGCGGCGATCGAGCGCTCGGGGCTTGCGCCTGAGGAGAAAAAGAGCCTTCTCTCAAGCCTCTTTCTCAAGCCCTGCCCCGAGCATGAGAAAGTCGAGGGGATTCTCCACTCCTACAACTTTTTCTGGATCCACCAATCGAATGACCGTGCCGCCAAGCTGGTGATGGAGGTTCTCCTCCGGAACGGGGTCGTCCCCTCCGTCCTCGACTACTTCTCCCAGCTCGTCTCCGATCAGGCATACTGGAAGAAGGCCCGCTTAAACGACTTCGAGGATTTCTTCAAGTCTTTAAGCCGCTTCAAGGAAGAGACCATCCGGGACTTGAGGGGCAGCTTCGAAACAGCCCGGGGCAGGACGGAGAAACTCCAGGCGCTTCTAGAGCTCTCCAGGAAACTCCTCGACCCAGGTCGGGGCGCCTACAAGGACGCGGCCCTGGCGAACTCCAAAGGGATCCGGGAGATCAAGGCCGAGGTCGTGGCCATGGCCAATGGCTTTTCCCTGACCGAGAAAGAGGCCTTGAGCCTTCTCTACGCTCTCTCAGGAAGCGGCCCCACCAAGGCGACGGACGAGCTCTACCTCCGGGGTCTCTCCAGGGGATATCTCGAAAGCCCGGGTCCGGGCGGAGCCAAGCTCCTCGCCCTTCTCCTGGAGAAGAAAAGGCTCTCAAGCTCCCGGCTCCAGCTCGAGGCGGCCCGGAAGGTCCTCGAGCCCGAGATCAAGGCCCTGGAGGGCGGTCCGGTCGGGGCCCACGAGCTCCACCGCCTGGTCGAGAAGATAAACGACTACGTCCCCGGGGGCTCCCTCAGGAAGGACGACTTCCTGGAAGACATCGCCTGGCGCCTGGGGATCGAGGGGCTCGAGCTCTCGGCCCTGATCGAGGACCAGAAGTCCTACAACTGGAGGAAATCAAACCCCATCCTGGTCAACATCGGCTCCGCGGCAAGCGCAAGGCTCTCCCGCCTTTCCCGCGACAAGCGCCTGGCCCTCATCGAATACCTGCTCGAGCCGGAGAAGAAGGAGCTTCCCGAGGTGATCCTCAAGGACCTCGAGCGGCACCTCTACTCCGAGGCCCTGCCGACCGGGCTCGAAAACAGGTCGGAGGAGGCCAAGAAAAAGGCGGAGGAGGGGGCCTTTC
>CAYLZQ010000562.1:0-1817 GCA_964388045.1 uncultured Elusimicrobia bacterium
CCCGGACGGCCATGGTTGCTCCTAAGCGCGAACCGCCCCGAGCCCTCGGGGCGGCTTCTTTTCCAGGGCTTGGGAAAAGTTCAAGGGTTTTTTCCAGGTGTTGCCGGACAAGGAGCAGAACCGCCAGTTTTGGATCTACACCTGGGGGCAGGCCCTCATCAACATAGGGGTCTCCTTCCACTACTCAGCCCTCTCCAAGCTCGTGGCTCCCGCCAAGGATCTCTCGAGTCGCCTGGGCTACAACCGCGCGGTCAACTCAGGGGCCCAGCTTGTCTCCACCCTGGCCACCGGCCCCCTCGTGGACCGTGTTCCGGCCGATAAGGTCCTGCGCTGGGCCAACCTGGGCCGGGCGCTCCTCCTCATGTCCGTGCCGCTCTTCTTCTTCCACCACTACCATTTTTTCGCCGCCTTCCTGGCGATCACCTTCGGGGCCGCCTTTCTCCAGAGCACGGCCATGACCGCAGGATCGGTGTTCTTCAACAGGATCCTGGGGGAGCATAAGGCTTACTACAACCGGGCCAACGCCGTCTACAACCTGGTGGTGAGCGTGGTTGGGATCGTGGGGCCTCTCCTGGCAGGCTCCTTCATCGTAGCTGTGGACGCGAGCCTTGGCCTTCTCTCGGGCAACGCCCTCTCCTATCTGGTCTATGGGCTGCTTCTCCTGGCGGCCGCGGTCTCCTACCGTGCCTTGCGCCTGCCGCGGGACGATCTCTTGGAAGCCCGCAGGGAGCTGGCCCGGAGCCTCAAGGGGCGCCCGGGAGTCAGGGGGGTGCGCGCGGAGTGGCTCCTGGATGAGGAGACCGGGCGCCAGGTCCCCACCCTCCTGGTGGAGGTGAGCGGGGATCCCCGGGAGGTCCCTGACCTTCCCGGAGATTTCAAGGGCTACCCGGTCAGGCCAGTGGCAGGTCAGGGGAGGCTTGCGGAGCTGCGCGAGGGCTTCAGGCTCATCTCGGGCCACCGCTTCCTCAGGCGACACCTCCTCTTCTCGACCTTTGCCTCCTTCATCGGCGATGCGATGATCTTTGCCGCCATCTACCGCTACCTGGCGGACGTGCTCGCCATCGGCAATGCCAGGATCGACGGGGCCTTCGGCCTTTACCTCGCGGCCGGAAACCTGGGTTGGGGCCTGGCTTCCCTGGCCATGACCTTGATGCGCGACCGCTCCGCAGCCGAGCTGGAGGGCCTGATCTCCAAGTCCCTCTCGAGAGCGCCCCTCAACCGGGAGCGGGCTCATTTAGCGGCAAGCGTCCCGGAGGCGGTGCGGGAGGTCCTTTCGCGCTACGCGGCTGACTGGCGCCGGGACCCTGGGCTTGAGCGGCCCCTGGCCGTGTTCCAGCAGGACCTCATCCAGGAGGTCGCTTCCCGGCTGAGGGCGCGGGGCCTTGCGGAGTCAGAGGCGAGGTTGATCCTGGCCGCCCTCTCCCAGGGGCTTGGGGAGTGGGCCTCCAGGCGCTACCGCTCCCTCGCCCGGGAGGCGCGCCTGGCAGCGGGGAGCAGCCTCGATTCCCTGGAGAGGCAGGGGCGCTGGAGCTCCATCCTCCACGGCCTGGGCTGGCTCGCTTATTTTGCCGTCCTCTTCTCGCCCAATCTCTGGCTCTCCCTGGGGGCCATGGCCCTCTCCATGCTTCTTCAGGGCCCTGCCCTGGCCATCTGGTCGAGCCTTAGCCAGAGGGTGTTCAACAGCTACCACCGGGAGAGCACGGGCAAGATGGTGGCCTCGTTCACCTTCTACCAGTTGGCCTACTCGATCCTCGGTTCCCTGGTCTTCGGCTGGCTCATGACGGTCCTTCCGACCTTGGCCGTGCTTAAGATCGCGG
>CAYLZQ010000563.1:0-1816 GCA_964388045.1 uncultured Elusimicrobia bacterium
GATCGGAGAAGACGAGCAGATCGTCGCCCTCTTCCTTGGCAAGGCCCTCGCGGACCTTGCTCAGGGCTTCCAGGTCCTGGGGCCTGCGGATGCTCCAGGCCAGGATCTCAGGCTCAGCCCCCTTGGCCTTTTTGAGTCCGGCCTCCAGGACCTCAAGGATCTCCCTGGCCGTGGCCGAGACTGGCACGGGGGTCACCACCCTCACCGGCTGGCTTCCACCCACCGTGAATGGCCCTATCCTGAAGACCCGGGCAGGCCTGCGGGAGTAGGAATAGAAGTCAGGGCAGTGCTGGAGTCCGGCGCATCCCTCCCGCTGGGCCTCTGCAGGCCTATCTTCAAACAGCCTGGCCAGGGCCCGGCAGACAGGGACCTCCTTCTCAGGCTCCTCGGTCAGGGAGACCCTGATGGTGTCCCCGATCCCGTCCGCAAGCAGGGACCCGATCCCGATCGCGGACTTGATCCTTCCGTCCTCCCCGTCCCCGGCCTCGGTGACTCCCAGGTGGAATGGGTAGTCCCGGCCCAGCTCCGAGAGGCGAGCGGCCAGGAGCCTGTAGGCCGCGATCATGACCTTGGGGTTGGAGGCCTTCATGGAGAAGATGACTTCGTAAAAGCCGTTTTTCTCGCAGATGCGCATAAACTCCAAGGCGCTCTCCACCATCCCGAGGGGAGTGTCCCCGTAGCGGTTGAGGATCCGGTCCGAGAGGGAGCCGTGGTTGGTGCCGATCCTCAGGGCCCGCCCCAGGCGCTTGAGCTTGAGGACCAGTGGGGTGAACCTCTCCTCTATGCGCGAAAGCTCCTCCTGGTACTCGGCCTCGGCGTACTCCCTGACCGCGAAGCGCTTGGTGTCAACGAAGTTCCCTGGATTGATGCGCACCTTCTCAACGTGCTCGGCAGCCTCCAGGGCCGCGGGGGGGGAAAAGTGGATGTCCGCGACCAGGGGGACCTCCACCCCGCGCCTGAGCAGCCCCTCCTTGATCCTGCCCAGGGCCCTGGCGTCCTGGACAGTGGGAGCGGTGATCCTGACGATCTCGCAGCCGGCCTCCGCCATCCTGAGGGTCTGGGCGATAGTCCCCTCCACGTCCTGGGTGTCCGTGGTGGTCATGGACTGCGCCCTCAGGGGGTTGTCCCCTCCCACGCCCACCCCGCCCACCCTCACGACCCTGGTCTTCCTGCGCCTGTAGGTAAAAAGGTCCTCGCAGTATTTGAGGGGAGCCAGAAGGGAGCTTGCCATTGGCGAGAAGGAAATTATATCAAATCCAGCGGCGAGGCTTCAGAGGCAAAGCTTCTGGCTTGCCCGGCGGGGCGCGGATCCTCTCCGCGCATGGAGTCCGGGTCTGTCCCGAGCCTGCGGCAGGCCTCCAGGACTAGGCTCTGGCCCCAGAAGAGTTGGGCCAGCCAGGCCCCTGAGGCCATGGGGAACTCCACCTCGATGAGCGGGACCCCCACGGCTTTAAGCCAGTCCCTGACCGCCTGCCAGCGAGGCTCGGGCGAGGCGAAGGCCACGACCTGGCTCCCTCGGCCGACCGAGAAGAGGGGCCCGTGCAGGAACTCTTCGAGGCCGAAGGCCCTGGGCCTGAGACAGGCGGCCTCCTGGAGCTTGAGGCAGATCTCCCGCGCCACCCACTCGCGCTCGAGCTCACCCAGGAAAACCAGGTCGGTCACGGGCGAAATCCCTGGGAATGGCCCTTGCTCCATGGAGGAGCAGGCCTCAAGCAGGCCCTTGCCGAGCTCCGGGGAATTGATCCAGCGCGCGACCCAGGCCAGGGCCGAGGTCATGGACTTGGTGTGGATCTCGATATCCTCCCTCTCGCAGGTC
>CAYLZQ010000564.1:0-1815 GCA_964388045.1 uncultured Elusimicrobia bacterium
GCTGTGCGGCAGCATGGAAATGAAGTCTATCACCTGCTGGGGCAGGACCCTGTTCTTGCGGAACTCCTCCCGGAGGGCCTCGAGCTCCTCGATTCTCGGCAGGCGCTGATGCCAGAGCAGGAAGGCAGCCTCCTCGAAGGTGGATCCGGCCGAGAGTTCCTCGATCGGGTAGCCGACGTAGTAGAGCTTGCCCTGGAGCCCGTCGATCTGGCAGAGGCGGCTCCTGGCCGCGATCACCCCCTCCAGTCCCGGGGAAAAGCCCTCGGAGGTCTTCTTGGCCACGGACTGGAGCAGGGCGTCGGCTTGGGATTTAGGTTCAGGCATAAATATTTCTCCTTTATAAAACGACTTCTTTTCCCCCGAAAACCCCCGCCATGTGTTGCGGGGGCCTCCTTTATAAAACGACTCCTTTTCCCCCGAAAACCCCCGCCATGTTGCGGGGGTCTCCTATTTGCAGAGATAGCGCAAAAGGTCGCGGGCCGAGACGATCCCGTAAGAGCCGTCCTTCATGAGCACGGGAACATGGCGGTGGCCGCTCAAGGCCATGCGGTTGAAGGCCTCGGCCACCTGGTCGTCCTCCCGCAGGAGCGTGGGCCGGGCCCGCATGATCGTCCGCACCGGGGTGGAGGAGAGGTCGCTCTCTTCGGAGACGCGCAGGACGAGCTCCCTCTCCGAGAGGAGCCCGAGGAGCTGGCCCTCCTCAAGGACCAGCACGCACCCCATCCTGTCGCGGCGCATCGTTTCCACGGCCTTGGCGAGGGAGTCCGCGGGAGCGACGCTCACGGCCTTCTTCGGGGAGAGGTCGGCGAGGGTCCCCTCCAGGATCCTGCGCTCCATCCCCTTCTTTGGGACCAGGGCCGGGATATCGGTCAGGGAGGCCTGGCAGCTCTCGCATTCGTCGGCTCCGGGAATGTTCTCGAAGCCGCAGGCCGGGCATTTCATGGCCATCATGGCACCACCCAGGTCTCGGGCCCCGCGAGCAGCCTCTGGAGGTCAGCCGGGGCCGCCTTCCTGGCCGCCGCGACCTGCCCGTCGATGAGCTCATGGAGAGCCGGGCGCTCGACCGAGCGGAAGACCCCCTGGGGAACGGGGAAGCGGGGGCGGTCGAGGCGGGCGAGGAGGTGGGCCATGACGGGGGTCTCGGCCTTTTCGTCGTGGACCAGCAGGTCCGCCGGGGGCTTGCCCTCGAACTCGACGACCTCCGGCTCGAAGCCCTTGACCCGGATCCCGCGGTTCTTGTCCCTGCCGAAGACCAGGGGCTGGCCGTGCGCCAGGTTCAGCGTCGTGTCGCCCCTGAGGGCTTTATCCGAGACCTCGGCCCAGGCCCCGTCGTTGTAGACGATGCAGTTCTGGAAGATCTCCACGAAGGCCGAGCCCTTGTGCCGGGCCGCGCGGCCGAGGACCTCGCTGAGGAAGGCCAGGTCCGTGTCCACCGCCCGGGCCACGAAGGTAGCCTCCGCGGCCAGGGCGATCGAGATGGGGTTGATCGGGTAGTCCAGGCTGCCGTAGGGCGTGGACTTGGTCCTCTTGCCCAGCTCGGAGGTGGGGGAGGTCTGGCCCTTGGTCAGGCCGTATATCTTGTTGTTGAAGAGGAGGATCTTGACGTCCACGTTGCGCCTCAGGGCGTGGATCAGGTGGTTGCCCCCGATCGAGAGGCCGTCCCCGTCCCCGGTGACCACCCAGACCTGGAGGTCCGGCCTCGCGGACTTGAGGCCGGTCGCGAAGGTGGGAGCCCGTCCGTGGATGGAATGGAAGCCGTAGGTGTTCATGTAATAGGGAAAACGCGAGGAGCAGCCGATCCCGGAGACGAAGACG
>CAYLZQ010000565.1:0-1811 GCA_964388045.1 uncultured Elusimicrobia bacterium
CCTGCTGTTGAGGCCGATCCTCGTCTACAACGGCCTTGAGCAGGGGGTCGGCCAGAGGGAGAACCTCATCGCGGACCTCTCCCGCTCCGTGGACACCCAGAAGGCCATCCCCTTCGACATCCCGGTCCTCCTCGACTGGGCCAAGAGGGACAAGGCCCTGGCGGGCTTCCTGGAGCTCCTGTTGGCCAAGGCCGAGGAGCACAAGGCCCTCGTGGCCGGAGGAGCCCTTGAGGTCCTTGAGCCCAAGGGGGAGAGCCCGATCGTGGCCTGGACTCTGGGCGGCCAAGGGGCCTTGCTCGGCGCAGCGAATTTCTCGGAAAACCGGGCCGCCACTGTCTTCGAGTTCAGGCCTCCGGTCCTGGCCTCTTTCGGGGCCTTCCAGCCCAGGCCCGACAGGGATTATCTCCTCAAGGACGTGGCCAACCAGAAGGACGGACAGCCCGCGGTCTATCTCCGCTCAGGGGCTGAGCTTCTCGAGAAGGGCCTCTATGTCGAGCTGGAGGGGGGAGGGGCGCATCTCTTCGAGGTCCAGGAGCTCGACCCCAGCGCGCCCAAGACAGGGCCTCCGGCCGAGTCTCCCCAGGCGCAGGATACAGCTCCGGGCGTCCCTTCCGGATCCCAGGTCAAGGAGGGGCCCTCCGCCGCGGAGCTCCAGGCTTCCAAGGGCTCGGCTTCCAGCGCGCCCTCCAGTCCTGAAACCTTCAGGTCCAGATGGCAGGCCTGGACAGAGAGGCTGACCGGCTGGGCCAAGTGGCCCTTCCTCTTCCTTCAGGCTCCCCAGATTTGGAGCAACCTGGTGAACCTCTCAGCCGCGTATGCCTTTCTGCAGCCCCTCGTGTTCTTTTTCGGCCAGGCTCCGGGGAACCCCGGCCTGCTCGCCAACCTTCCCTGGGAGGGCTACTCGACCGGCATCCTGGGAAACATGCTCCTTCTCTCCTATTTCTCGGCTGACGGCAAGAAGGCCGCTGCAGCGGTCCAGGCGATAGGAGTGATCACGAGCGCCCTGGTCGTGGTCCAGATTTTCCTGGCCGGCTTCATGCCAGCTTTTGCTTTCTGGCCGGTCATGGCAGGCATCGGCCTTGGGCTTGCCCTCAATGACCTCAACCTCAAGGGAAGGCTCCCTGGGATGCTTTGGGCATGGTGGATGAAGGCCGTCGCCATCCTTGGGCTTGCGGTCCTGCCCATGGCCTTCCTTGCCACGTTCCTCCCGGCTTCCGTGGGGACATTCTGGCCGGGAGGCCTTGCCGCAGCGACCGGACTGGCCGGCCTGGTCCTGATGGGGCTTGAACGCAAGGGAAGCCTCCCAGCTTGGCTCAAGGGCTTCTGGGGCGCTGTCTCGGCCTGGACAGCGACACTTCTCTTCATGTTCGGCCCAGTGGCCCAGCTCTTGGCCAACTCCAGGAACCCCGCAGGAATGGCAGGGATATCGGCCGAGACCCTGCTCCTGGCCATGGCCGGAAACCTCCTGATGGTCCCCGCAGCCATGCTCTCAGCCCTGTCCGAGAGGAAGTTTGCCTGGCTGACCGGAAGCCTCTGGGGAGCGGTCATGGGAGGCTGGGCCGTGATCCTCGGGATGTTCCTGGGGGGCTTCGCTTCTCCACTCCTCTTCTGGACGCTCACTCTCCTCCTTCCCGCCTATCTCCTCTGGGCAGCCCTGATGAACCGTAGGGCCCTGGGGTCCAGGTAGGGAGGCAAATGGTAGAATTGGGCGTGCTCAAAAGAGCCCTTCCGCTCGCTTTCCTGGCGGCCTTGATTCCAGCAGCCTGCAAGAAATCCCCTTCCGCAGGCGGAAAGACGGTCATCCGCTACCT
>CAYLZQ010000566.1:0-1809 GCA_964388045.1 uncultured Elusimicrobia bacterium
TCACGGCGAGCACTTCCCCTCTCGGCAAGGCTTTTCGAAGCGCGACCTGGATGAGGATCTCGATCCCGGAAGACCCAACGCGCCCCTTGAGGACGCCAAGATATCCTCCGACGCTCGGCTTGGACTGAGCCAACTCCAGAGTCTCGATTTCCTGACGCGCCTTGAGCGCCGCGCGCTCGACGACCTTGCGGAGGTCGTAGACGGGTCCTGACCCCGAGAAATCCAGGTCCTCCGAGAAACGCGGGCTTGCGTAGAGTATCCTCAGGGCCGTTCCCCCCTTGAAGAGCAAGGCGTCGGATGCAGGATCTTGATAGAGGAAAGAGAGGAACACGTGCTGCGCGTATTCCCTGGCCGCGTTGAGCTCGCTGGTCTGAAGCCTCTGCGCGAGCCTCCGGATTTCCTCAAGGGAAAGCATGCCGCACCCACCCGAGGAATCCGCCGGGTCCAAAGAGTTCGGCGTAGGCGAGAAGCTTCCTCATGTCGGCCTTCTTCCAGTCGAGCCTGTCGTTAAGCTCCCTGCGCCCCAGGAAGACATGGTGGAGGTAGTCGCAGAGGGCCTTTTCCGGCTCCGCGATGAGGAGGGTGTCTTCCCCGATCTTTTCCGTCCTATAGCCTCCATAGGCCTTCGGCTTGATCGAATGGTAGACGAAGGCCTGACCCTCGACCTCGAACTCTCGGGGCCTGCGGGGCGTCGCGGAGGTGTAGGCATAGACGGTTTCAGGGATCAAGTGATAATAAGCCAAGGCCGTTTCGTAGGACAGGTAGGAGGGCCGGTAGAGGCGATTGGCGATTGCCAAGGGGCTCGGCTTCTGCCAGGAAAGCATGTAGAGGCCGTTGCGCAGCCGCAGGACAGCGCCTTGCTTGGCGTAGCGCTGGAGGGCCATGTAGGCGGCCGGGGTGGAGAGGCTCAGAGCGCGGCGAAACTCCGCGGGGGTGAAGAGGCTCAGGCCCTTCCGGGTCAGATTCTCCCAAAGGCGAATCATTGTCATTTTTATAACACTATTGTATTAATTATTACAATAGTAGTTTAACAGCCTCCATCCCTTCTGTCAAGGGCACGGGGCAGGATGGGCAATGACTCGGCCGCCTGGGGAATCACGGGGTCAACAGTCCCCCCCTCTCCAGCCGCCTTGCGCAACCCCCTGAGCGCGTATGGTATCCTATCCGCGGAGCGTTCCAGGCAGGGGAAGGCGCCTCAAGCCCTGCCACCGCCCTCCCGCGATGAGCGAGCCCCTCCTTCTGCGGCCTCTCAAGGAGCTGGAGATAGCCGAGGCGGCGGCCCTGGCCGCCGCGGCCTTTGACCAGGATCCCGGCTGGCGCTACGTCTTCGGCCAAGGCAAGCAGGCTCATGAGCTCCTAAGGCTCATGCTCGCGGAAACCCTGAGGCTCGACAGGGCGCAGGGGGCGCAAGTCCTGGCGGCGGAGGAAGCCGCTTCGGACCCGGGGCTCTCTGGGATTGCGGTCTGGCATAAGCCTCCCTTCAGGGGCCCATCCCTGCGGCACTGGCTCCAAGTGGCCCCGCGCCTGGCTGCGCTCCTTGCCTGCCCCCGAGTGGCGCTGCGGACCCTGCGCCTCTGGCGGGCTGCGGAGAGGCTGCGCCCGAAAGTCCCGCCTTACGGCTACCTCAGGATCCTGGCTGTTTCTCCCGAGCGCCAGGGCCGAGGCATCGGCTCAGCCCTTCTTGGCGCCATCCTGGCTCAGAGCCGCGGGGCTGGCCACGCTGTTTACCTGGAGACCTTCGCTTCCAAGAACGTGGCCTATTACCTCAGGTTTGGATTCAGCCTCAGGGCCCTAGGCCAAATCCCTGGC
>CAYLZQ010000567.1:0-1802 GCA_964388045.1 uncultured Elusimicrobia bacterium
CGACGCGGCCTGGAGGCCCTTCTTCCCGCGGAAGGCGGGGCAGGAAACCGCCCGGGAGGTCCTCTCAAGGGTGCTCACCTACTTCGTCCTGGCGGCAAGTCTGCTCCTGGTCTTCATCTCCCTCTTCATAGGCCCCATCATCTCACTGCCCCTCCTCTCCGGAGAGCCGCTCATCCACAAGGACTACTGGCCCGGGCTCGGGATAGTGCCCGTGGTCAGCCTGGGCTACCTCTTCAACGGGATCTACATCAACCTCCTGGTAGGCCCCACCCTGGCCCGAAAAAGCGAGCTCGTGACCTACGCGACCGCCCTGGGAACCGCGGTCAACGTCGCGGCCAACTTCCTCCTCATCCCGGCCTGGGGGCTCATGGGAGCGGCCCTGGCGACCTTGCTCGCCTACATCGCCATGGCAGGGGGGCTCTGGCTCATGGGGAGGAAGGTCTATCCGATCGAGTACGAGTACGGACGCCTGGCCCATATCGGCCTGGGCCTGACCCTGGTCTGGCTCGCCGCTGCCTCCTGCGGGTTGGAAATCCTGGGCGGAAAGCCCTGGCTGAGGCTCGGGCTGCTGGCTCTCCTGCCCCTCTTTTTGGCCCTCACCGGGTTCCTCAACAAGGAGGAGCGCCGGGCCCTCAAGAGGAGACTGGGGGGCGGATTCCGAGCAAGGAGTTGAGCGAACTACCGGACTGGAACGATTGGGAGGCTCTCCGGAGGGCTGACAGCGAAAGGCTCAGGAGCGCTCACCCGGGAGCTTCCGCGGATGGGCCGCACGCCCAAAATCAGCAGCTTCTCTCCCCAGAAGGCGAAGTCCGCTTCAAGCCCGTAGCCGAAAAGGTTGTCCAGGGCCCGTGCCGCGCGGGCAAGCCCGGCAAGCTCCCGGGGCCTCAGGCAGCGCCTCAGGGAAAGCCCGGGCGGCACCACCACCCTCCTCACCTCCTTCCTGCGCGGGTCGAACACGAATTTCTCCCTCTTGTCGGCGACCAGGGCCGGGAGGGCCTCCAGGCCGGAGCGGCGCTCGAGCACGTACTGGTCCGCGGCCGCCTCCCCGGAATAGAGGCCCTCGGGCTCTCCCAGGACGGCGTTGACGATCACTCGCTCGCGGCGCAGGCTCGCGGGATCCCTGGTGAAGACCACTCCCGAGACCCTGGCGGGCGATAGGGCCCTCACCACAAGCTCGGCCTCGGGCTGGAGGGCAAGGCCCTTTCTCTTTCTCTCCCCCAGGGCCTTGGAGGACCAATGCCAGGACCAGCTCTCCTTAAGGGCTTCCAGGAGCCCTGAGGAGGGGACGTAGGGCTTGGTCAAACCCGGCCCCGAGACGGAGAAGAGCTCTCCTCTCGGGACCAGGCGCAGAAGTTCGCTTCCCAGCGGGGAGTCTGGAGTCATCCTCGCTGCAAGGATCAAATCCCGGATGCGCTCGGACTTGCGGCGCAGGTCCAGGGAGGAGTCCGAGGAGATGTCCTGGATCGCCGGCCCAAGGCCGTATTCCCTAATGAAGCGGGCGTAGAGCCCGGGCTCGATCCTGGCGCTCTCGGGGACAGAGGCCCCTGCTGCCAGGGCAGCCTCGGCCCAGGTCCCCTTCTTGCCTGCCAGGGCTTGAGCACGCTCTTGGGCCAGGCGCAGGACCTGGAGAGCGAGCTTGGAAGAAGCCTTGAGCTCAGACTCAAGCCCAAAAACCCTGGCCAGGCCTGTGAGGGCCTCCCACCGGGCCCTGGCCTCCTCCTCAAGTCTCCTGGCCGCCTCTGCAGCGCCGGCTTCCTCAAGCCCCTCCCTGGCCTCGGAGAGCCTGGATGAGACCTCCTTGA
>CAYLZQ010000568.1:0-1796 GCA_964388045.1 uncultured Elusimicrobia bacterium
GCGCCGCAGGTCGTCAATCGCGGGCTCGATGCGATCGCGGACCTCTCTGCCCTGACGCGCAGGGACGCCAAAGAGCCCGCCCTCCACCTTCTGCGCGCGGACGCCCTGCACAGCGCCCGGCGCTACGAGGAGGCCGCGGCCGAGTACGGCAAGGCCCTCGAACTGGGCGGAGCCCTCCCCGAGGCCACCATTGGACGCGGCCTCTGCCTGATGGCCCAGGAGGCCTACGACGCGGCCCAGCCGGATTTACTCCGGGCGGCCGAGCTCGAGCCCCAGAACGCCCGGGCACGCCTGCACCTGGCGACCCTGCTCACCCTGAAGGGCGACTACCAGGCCGCCCTCCAAGAGGCGGCCCAGGCGATCGCGCTCGAGCCCGCAAGCTCGGAGGCCCGCCTCAAGGCCGCGAACATCCGCTATTTCCTGAAGGACCACGCGGGGGCCGCCCAGGACTACGAGCTGGCCGTCCGGCATGACCCCGCAAGCCCCCCCGCCTTAAACGGCCTGGGCCTGGGCTATCTCGCCCTGGGCAGGCATCCCGAGGCCCTTGAGAGCTTGAGCCGGGCGATCGCCTTGAACCCAGCAGCGGAGAGCTTCCACCGCAACCGGGCCGCAACCTATGCGAGCCTCAAGAGCTACGCCAACGCCGCGGCCGGGTTCCGCACGGCCAGGGCCCTGAGCGGCGACCCTGCCAGGACCGAGGAGTACGACAGGCTCATCGAGGCCTGCGAGGCGCGCCTGGAAGGTGGCGCGCCGTGAAAGATTTGTTATGATGGCTTCCCGTTAGAGTCGTTTCCATGCCTAAGCCTCTGCGCATCCTTCACTTCGAGAGCGACGACAGGGACGCCCAGGACGTGCGGGCGGCTCTTGAGGAGACTGGCATCCCCTGCGAGGTCACTCGCGCCTCCTCCTGGCCCGCCTTCGTCCAGGCCCTGGGGAAGGGCGGCTTTGACCTCATCCTCTCAGACCTCGAATCCTCAAGCGGGGAGGAGCCTCCCCTGGATCTGGCCAGGCAGAAGTGCCCCGGCTCGCCCTTCATCTACGTCTGCCGGGGAGGCGGCGAGGAGGCCGCAGCGGAGGCGATCCTCTCCGGCGCCTCCGACTTCGTCCTCAAGGGGAACCTCACTCGCCTGGGCCGCGCCCTGCGCAGGGCCCTGGGCCTGGAGCCGCCCAGAAAACCCGGGAGAGCCTCCGAGGGGCGCCCCGAGGAGCAGGCCCGGCAGGCTCAGAAGATGGAGGCCCTGGGACGCCTGGCCGCCGGGGTGGCGCACGACTTCAACAACGTCCTGACCGCGATCCTGGGCTACTGCGGGCTTCACAGGGAAAGCCTCCCGGTCGGGGACCAGCGCCTCCAGGACCTCCTGGAGGTGATCCTGGCCGCGCAGCGGGCCGCCTCCCTGACAGGGCAGCTCCTGGCCTTCAGCCGCCGCCAGGCCATCGCCCCCAGGACCATCCAGGTCCAGACCATCCTCGCAAACCTCGAGAGGATGCTGGGGCGGATCATCGGGGAGGACGTGGAGCTCTCCCTGGCCCTGGACACGCAACTCAAGCCGCTCCTTGGCGACGCGGGGGAGATCGAGCAGTTGGTCATGAACCTGGCCATCAACGCCCGGGACGCCATGCCCAAGGGCGGGAGGCTGAGGATCGAGGCCTCCAACCGCGAGGTCTCCGAGAGCTCCTCGGAGGCGGGCGAGGCCGTCCCCCCGGGCCGCTACGTCCTGATCGTGGTCAAGGACACCGGCTGCGGGATGGACGCCCGGACGCAGGCGCGGATCTTCGAGCCCTTCTTCACCACCAAG
>CAYLZQ010000569.1:0-1781 GCA_964388045.1 uncultured Elusimicrobia bacterium
GCTGCTGCGCGGCCTGGGGCTCGAGGGGGCGGGAAAGCTCCAGTACGTGGATTTCAAGACCTTTTTGCCCGAGGACGTCCTGGCCAAGACAGACCGCATGAGCATGGCTCACGGGCTTGAGGTGCGCGTGCCCCTCCTGGACAACGCCATGATCGATTTCGCGGCCCGAGTCCCAGAGGGATGGCACGTGCGGGGATGGACGCTCAAGGCCCTGCTCAAGTCGGCGATCGAGGAGTTCCTGCCCAAGCGGCTGGTGCGCAGGCCCAAGCGCGGCTTCCCCCCGCCGATGGCCCGCTGGATCAACGGGCCCTTGGCGGAGCTGGTGGATGACCTCCTCTCGGAAAGCCGGCTGCGCCGGAAGGGCCTCTTCAGTCCGGAGGCGGTGCAAACCCTCCTGCGGGAGCACCGCTCGCGCCGGCAGGAGAACAGCCGGGTCTTGTGGGCGCTCGCGGTCCTAAGCCGCTGGCTCGACCGGCTCAGGGCTCGTTAAGAAATAACTGACATGTTTTTGGACGCCGATGCATCCCGTCTGGCTGCGTTGTTCGTCGCTCACATACCGACCGGTATGCTCGCTCCTCACGCCTTGCCATACGGGCGCCTCGACGCCCAAAATTCACGCATTCATTTCCTAACGGGCCCTTAGCCGTACTTGTACTTGACGCCCATGCCGCCCTCGGGCCAGTCGCACTGGATGTTGTCGAAGGGGCAGAGCATGCGGCAGGCCCCGCACTCGATGCAGTTCTCGTAGTTGGCGATGATCTTCTTGTGGGCCGCCTCCCACTCGTAGACCTTGGCGGGGCAGACCTTGGTGCAGGGCTTGTCCTGGCACTTCGAGAGGCAGGGGGAGTTCTGGGAGGAGTCCCTGATGACGATGTTGGCGACCGGAGACTTCTTCCACTCCAGGGTCCCGAGCTTGGTCTCGACGGGGGTCTCAACCTTCAGGTCTTCCATCAGAGGGCAATCTTCCTCAAGGGGAACAAATCCTTGGCGACCCGGAGGAAACCCCGCCGGCGCAGCATCCCCAGAGCCGTCTTCCAATGCTCCCTCTTGGGCACACCGTCCACGGAGAAGCGCAGGCGGGCCAGGTCGCAGGCCAGTTTGGGATAGAAGTCCAGGAAATCCGGGCTTGACTCGAGGGACTCCTCCAGGTCCTTGACCTCCTCGAGGTCCGCAAGGACATAGCTGGCCTTGAGCTTCAAGGCGTAGGCCGAGAGGGCCTTGGCCGAGAAGTCCCCCTTGACCTTGGCCTCCACCACGGTCTCGCCGGCCAGCCTCCCTGAGGTCATGGCGAGGTTCGACCCCTCCCGGTAGGCTGGGTTGCTCATATGGGCCGCGTCCCCGGCCACCAGGAAGCCGTCCGCGGCCAGGGGAGGCATGGACTTGATCCCCCCCTCCGGGATCAGGTGCGCGGAATACTCCAGGGTCTTTCCCCCCGCGATGAGCCTCTTGATCTGGGGATGCTGCTTGACGATCTCAAGATGGTCCGAGGGCCTGATCCCCTTTCGTTGGTAATCCGAGAGCTTGCAGCCCACGCCCAGGGAGAGGGTGTCTTTGTTCGTATAGAGGAAGACGTAGCCCAGCATCCCGAGGGTGACCGAGCCGAACATCTCCATGGTCGAGCCCTCCCCGGGACTCAACTGGAAGCGCTCCTCGATCGTCTCGGGGTCGAGGGCGATGATCTCCTTGGCCCCCAGGGCCACCTCGCCGGGCTTGAGCTCGTCGATGAACCCGGCCTTCTGGGCCAGCAGGGAGTTGACCCCGTCGCAGGCGATCACCACGTT
>CAYLZQ010000570.1:0-1780 GCA_964388045.1 uncultured Elusimicrobia bacterium
GGCAGGTCCCCGGGCGCGCAGCTTGAGCCAGACGTAGCCCTTCTGCGCGACCTGGACCGGGATCACGGTGCGGCCGCCCATCGAGACCGTCATTCCTCCGAGCTCGGTCAGGCAATGGCCGGCCCTGATGAGCTCAGGGTGATGGTCCACGAGATACCCAGCCCCCAGAAGCCCTCCTGCCTCCTCGTCCGCGACGGCCGCGAAGACGAGGTCCCGCCTGAGGCCAAGCCCGCCGCGCTTGATCTCAAGGAGGACCTTGAGGCACATGGCGGCCATCTGCTTCATGTCCACGGCCCCCCGGCCCCAGACATAGCCCTCGTGAATCTCAGCCGCGAAGGGGGGATGCTCCCAGCCCTCGAGGGCAGGGACCACGTCCAGGTGGGCTGAGAGAAGAAGCGGCGGCTCAGGGCCGCCCTTGATCCTAGCCACCAGGCTTGCCCTGCCAGGCCGGGGCTCTATGACGGTCCATTCGATGCCCTCCCGGCGCAGGAGGTCCGCGATGTAATCGACGGCAGGGCGCTCGTTGCCCGGGGGGTTTGAGGTGTCGAAGCGGATCAGGTCCCGCAGCAGGCGCACGAGCTCTGATTCCATGGGCTTGAGTGTAGCGCAAGCACGAGCTGGGGGGCAAGCCTTGAGTGGCGAAAATTTTTGGCGCCCCGCCTACCTCGCTCGTCGCCAGGCTCGAACCGCCCGCGCTTCGACCGCGGCCGCAGTCTGGGCTTGGGGCATGCCCGGTGCTCTACTGAGGATGGCGACTTCGAGATAGAATTTAGCTGGGAACAGCACGCTTTTCCTCATAATTACTTTCAGCGCTGAAAGTGCCCATGCAAGAAATGATTAAAAAATAATAACTTTTTCTTCTCAAGGTCGCCATCTGGAACTTTTGGCAGGGATCGAACGTATCAAGACTATGGAGCTCGCCAAGCTCTCTGACGAGGCCTTGCTCGGCAAGGTGGAGGCGCTGGCGGAAACAGAACGCTTCAGTCTCGTCGATCTCCTCATCCATCTGGGCGAACTAGACCAGCGCACCGCCTGCGAGAAGAAAGGCTACGCCTCCGTGTTCGCCTACCTCACCCGCCACCTTGGCTATTCCGAATGCGACGCCATGAGGCGCGTCCGGACCGCGCGCGCCGCGCGGAAATACCCCTCGATCCTGGGCATGCTTTCAAGAGGCGAGCTGCACCTGGTCAGCGTGGCCATGCTGGAGCCCTTGTTCACCTCCGAAAACCATGAGCGGCTGCTCCGAAAGGCCTCGCGCAGAAGCACACGGGAAGTCGAGCGCCTGGTCGCGGAACTCTCCCCAGAGGCCGCAGAACCCCGCGACCGCATCCGCGCGCTGCCGCCCGCGACGCAGCCTGCCTCAGAGGGATCCGCGCCTGAGCCCTTGCCTGGTCTCGATCTTGCCCTACCCGCCGAGTCCGCGCCGCCGGAGGGGCAGGCGGAGAGGCGTCTGGTGTTCACCTTCACGGCGACCGAGGAGGTCCGGGGCTGGTTTGAGCAGGCCCGCGACCTGCTCCGGCACCGGTTCCCCATGGGCCGCATGGAAGAGGTGATCGGAGAAGCCCTGAGGCGACTAGTCGCGCAAGAGCGTCCCGGAAAGCTCCGGCGCAGGAAGGCCGCGCGGACATCCCCCGAGGTCCGTGGCATCGCCAAGTGGGTGGAGGACCAGGTCTGGCGCCGGGATGGGGGTCGGTGCGCCTACATCGGGCCGGAGGGAATCCGCTGCTGCGAGACGGCCTGGCTTGAATTGGACCACGTCGTCCCTCGGGCCCTAGGCGGC
>CAYLZQ010000571.1:0-1778 GCA_964388045.1 uncultured Elusimicrobia bacterium
AGAAGAGGTTGGTGTCCACCATGATCCGGTTGTAGGCCTCCTCGGCCTTGTCCGCGGCCTGTCGGGCCGCCTCAAAGCCGTAGGCCCTCACCAGGAAGTGAAGGCTCTGGAGCTCCGAGGCGCCCGGGTCCAAGGGGGCGAAGGGGCCCTCGAAAACCGGCCTAAGCTCGTCCACGGGAGGCGGGGTTCCGGGATAGGGCACGCAGCCTACGATCAGCAAAGCCGGAAACACGGCAAGGCCTCTCATGGTTTTCGCTCTGCCGAGCTCTGGTTTCCGGCTCGCGCCTCCAACCACTTCCTCGCCCACCCGCCTTCGGCGGGTCCCCGGGCTCGGTCGCAACCATTTCTGACCGAGCGATAACGCGAGGGAATGCCGCCTCGAAATTCCGTTGGGAAGCGGCCTCGCAGACCCGCTCCGCGGGGCCCCTGCTCGGTCACCCGGCAATTTTACAAAATTGATACCATAGGCCATGACTCAATCAGGGGAAAAACTCGTCGTCACTGTGGAGAGGCTGGCCCCCGAGGGCGAGGCCATTGCCAGGGCCGAGGGATCCTCCCGGGTGGTCTTCGTCCCCTCAGGGGTCCCGGGGGACCGTCTGGAGGTGGAGGTTTCCTCGGCAAAGTCCAGCTTTGCCAGGGCCAGGATCCTCAAGGTCCTGGAGGCGGGACCGGAAAGGATATCCCCCCCCTGCCCCCTCCACTTCGATCCCGGACGGCCTGGGCCCGCTTGCGGGGGCTGCGACTGGCAGCAGCTCGGCTACGAGGCCCAGCTCAGGCACAAGCGGGAGATCGTGCTCGACGCCCTAAAGCGCATAGCCAAGCTGCGGGACGCTGCGGTCGCGCCCACCCTGGCCTCCCCCCAGGCCTGGGCCTACCGCAACAAGGTCCAGATCCCCTTCGGCCTTCCCAAGGGAGCCCGAAGGCCGCTCGCCGGGTTCTACGCGGCTGGCTCTCACCAGATCGTGGACTTTGAGGCCTGCCCCGTACAACCCGAGCTCTCCGTCAGGATCGCGCTCAAGGTCAAGGACCTGGCCGGCAGATTCCATTGGCCAGTCTACGATGAGAAGACAGGCCGGGGCTGGCTGCGCCACCTCTTCGTGCGCACCACGAGCGAGGGAAAGGCCCTGGCGGCCCTGGTCACCCGCTCCGAGGAATTCCCGCGGCGCCAGGAGTTCCTGGGAGAGATGAAGAGCGACTTCCCCGAGCTCGTCAGCCTCTACCAGAACATACAGCCCTTGAGGACCTCGGTGATCCTTGGGCCGGCCTGGAGGCACCTCTGGGGGGAGCGCACGATCGAGGAAAAAATCGGCAGGTTCTCCTTCCTGGTCTCCCCGGGGTCCTTCCTCCAGGTGAACACCCCCGCGGCCTGCCTCCTCTACGACTCGGCCCTCTCCTGCGCCAGGCAGGGGGGCCCCCTCGATCTGGCCCTGGACCTCTACTGCGGGGCAGGCACCCTCACTCTCTGGCTCTCCGAGGCTTTCCAGCGACTCATCGGGGTGGAGGAAAACAGGCAGGCTGTGCGGGACGCCTGGAGAAACGCCGGCCGCAACAAGGTGAAAAACGTCCGGTTCCTGGGAGGCCGGGTGGAGGCGGTCCTTCCCAGGCTCAAGGGGGAGCTCCCGGCCCGCTGCGCTGCCATCGCGGATCCCCCGCGCTCGGGCCTGGGAGTGCCCGTGCTGAGATTCCTCACCGGGCCGGCCATCAGGCGCCTGGTCTACGTCTCCTGCAACCCGGCCACCTTCGCCCGGGACGCAGGCTACCTCGTCCACTCCGGATTC
>CAYLZQ010000572.1:0-1778 GCA_964388045.1 uncultured Elusimicrobia bacterium
AGCTCTTTCGATTCCGCGGTGTCGAGGTAGAGTCTCAGCAACAGGTCGTGCGACAGGCGCCCGAGTCCGCCGACGCCGCCATGGCGCGCGGTGAAAGCGGCCTTGATCGCGGCGAGCGCGAAAGCGCCGCGCTCGGCGACTTCCAGCGCCATCTTGCGCGTCTCCTCGCGCAACTTGTCGTCCGGCACGACCTTGTTGATGAGTCCGATCTCGAGCGCCTCGCGCGCGCTCAACCTGGGATTGAGGTACCACAGCTCCTTCGCTTTCTTCTTGCCGACGAGGTCCTCGAGGTACCACGTGCCGTAGCCGGCGTCGAAGCTGCCCATCATCGGGCCGACCTGGCGGAACACCGCGCTTTCCTTGGCGATGGTGAGGTCGCACATGACCTGCAGCACCTGCCCGCCGCCAACCGCGTAGCCGTTGACCGAGGCGATGACTGGCTTTTGCAGCCGGTCGATGCTCTCATACATCTCCAGGGTGGGCAGCACGCCGGCGTAGAGCGTGCTGTCCTCCATGCCTTCCTTGCGCCCGCCGATGCAGAAAAACCGGTCGCCCGCGCCCGTGATCACCAGCACGCGCGTGCGCGTCTCGCGACGGATCGCGTTGATGCAGTCGCGGATCTCGTGGCACATGACCGGCGTGAACATATTGCCGTCGTCCGGACGGTTCAACGTCAGCCAGCCGATCGCGCCGTCTTCCTCGTAGAGTATGGTTTCGTAGGTCATCGGAGGGGTGGTGCCGGCTGTGCGCGGATCACCGCGTCGCCCGCGCTAGGAGTTTTTCGGACTTGTGTCCGACAAACTCCTGAGGCAAAACCGCCCGCAAGAAAACCGCGGAAAAAGACCGTGGAGACACGACTTCAACTTCGTTGCCATCTCCAACAGCGGGACGGGAGGGGTCGATCGGTCCAATTTCATCCCAAATCCTCGGGCGGTTTTGCTTTAGCAGCCTGTCCGACCGTCAAGTCCGACAGGCTGCTAGGCGGAACGTCCAGATAGTGGGCTGGTTGCGCGAGTGCGGCCTCGGTTGCGATGCCGTTCACGTCCATATTCTCTTTGACGGGCGAAACGGCGGGCTCTTATACTACAGGAATGTGTCGCACTTGCGTGGGACACATTCCTTACCAGGCCCGCCTGCCGCAAAGGGAAACAACGAGGACAGTGACGAAAAGTTCGCATCGTATCGGACTGCTGGTTCCATCCTCGAACACCACGGTCGAGCCGGAGTTCTATCGCGCGCTCCCGGCGAACGTCACGCTGCACACCGCGCGGCTCTTCCTCACCCGGATCACGCCGGAGGCGATCCTCGGGCTCGTGGAAGAGCTGGAGACCCAGAGCCGGCTGCTCGCGAGCGCGGACGTCGACGTCATCATGCTCGGCGCCACCGCCCCGAGCTTCCTCAAGGGGGCCGGCTACGACCGCGAAGTGATCGCCCGGATCGAAAAAGCGACGGGGAAGCCGGCAACCACCACGTCCACCGCGCTGCTGCGCGCGCTGCGGTTCCTCGATGCGAAGCGCATCGTGCTTGGCTCCGCGTACGACGACAAGGTCAACGCGATCGCCCAGGGCTTTCTCGAGGCGAACGGCTTCAAGGTGGTCGCCGCCCGCGGGCTCGGCATAGTGGACAACCTCGCGGTCGGCCGGCTCGGTCCCGAGAGTGCGTACGAGCTCGCGCGCGGCGCCGACCGGGCGGACGCCGACGCCATGGTGCTCGCGTGCACCAACTGGCGGACGATGGATACGATCGAGCGGCTCGAGCGCGATCTCGGCAAGCCGGTC
>CAYLZQ010000573.1:0-1777 GCA_964388045.1 uncultured Elusimicrobia bacterium
CAGCAGGGCATCGGGGTCGTCTTCCACAAGCAGCAGGCACGGCCCCCTCTCCAGGTCCCCGGGGATCGGGAGCCTGCGGCGGATCAGGCATTTGCGCAGATCCTCGCGGCGGATGGCGGTGCCCTGCGGCAAGCGGTAGAGAGGCATCACCTCCTCCGCAGCCCAGCGCCGCAGAGTGGAAGGGGCCACCGCGCAAAGACGGGACGCCTCGGCGAAGGTTAGATAATCCCCCTCCTGCATGGACTTCATCTCACGAAGATGATAGCCCCGGGGGATTAAGGAAGGATCAAATCCGGATCAAAAAACAGTCAAATCGAATTTGACTCGAAGCGGTAGCCCAGGCCGGGAACGCTGACGAGCTTCTTGCCGAGCTTGGAGCCAAGCTTGCGGCGCAGCGAGGAGACGTGGACGGCCACGGTGTGCGGGTCGTTGGGCGAGCTCCGCAAGCCTGCGGGGGTCCTTCTCCGCGGCTCCCAGGGCCCGCTGGTAGAGCTTCTCAGCCTCTCCCCCGCGGCCCCCCACGCTGAGGAGATCGGCCAGGGAAACCAGGGCTGCGGAGGCCTCGGGACTCTCAGGGCCCCAAGCCCTCTGCGCCGCCTCAAGGGCGCGCCGGTAGAGGGGCTCTGCCTTGTGGTATTCCCCGCGCGCGTAATAGAGATCCGCCAGGGCGCTCAAGCTCTCCGCCAGGCGGGGGTCCTGGGGCCCAAACCCCTCAGCCCTCTTGAGGGCAGCCTCCAAGAGCTCCTCGGCCTCGGCGTAGCGCCCATGGTGGAGGGCCCTGTCGCCCAGGGAAAGCTCCCGACGCCAGGAGGAGGGGGGGGCGCAGGCCATGCAGGCGGCCAGGGCCAGCCCGAGGGCCATAGTCTTCATCAAGCCGCCAGCATCGTGTCCGCGGTGCGCAGGGTCTCCAGCAGGGCCTCGGCGGTCTTGGCGCGCAGGAGCCTGCGCCTCAGGTTCTCATTGGTCACGAGAGCGGCGATGCGGCCCAGGATCTTGAGCTGGAGCACGGGGAAGGAGGCCGGGGTCAGGATCAAAAAGACCAGCCGCACGGGCACCCCGTCCGGGGTCGGGAAGGGCACTGGCTTGGAAAAACGCCCCACGGCCACCAGGGGCCGCTCGAGGTTAGGCAGACGGCCGTGGGGCAGGGCCACTCCCCGGCCCACGGCGCTCGAGAACTTCATCTCCCTCTCCCAGACGGTCTGCAAGACCCCCTGGGCCTCCAGGGAGCAGGCTGCCGAGAGCCTCTCCACGAGCTGGGAGACTGCCGAACGGCGGTCCTCGGCCAGCATCCCGACGGCCGCGGCCCCGGGCACGACCACGTCCATGAGGAACCAGGCCTGGGGGAGGTCGAACTCGTCATGGACCTCCCCGACCAGTTCCTCGAAGATGTCCTCGAGGGTGAGAAGCCCGCTCACGCGCCCGGAGGCGTCCCGCACCAGGGCCATGTGGATGCCCTTGTCCGGGAAGGACTTGAGGAGCTTCTCCAGGGGCTCCGCCTCCGAGACCTCGGGGAGCTCGCGGCGCAGGCGCAGGAGGTCCGGGGGCCGTCCCCCCTCGGCCTTCAGCAGCAGGTCCTTGACGTGGACCATGCCGACCACGGAGTCGAGCCCGTCCTCGCAGAGGGGATAGCGGGAGAAACGCCGGGATCGGATCACCTGGAGGCTTTCCTCCCAAGGCTTCTTGAGGGAGAGGACGACGATCTTCTCGCGCGGGACCATGGCCTCCGAGACCTTGGCCGAGCCAAGATCGAAGAGGTTCTCGAGAAGGAGCAGCCTCT
>CAYLZQ010000574.1:0-1772 GCA_964388045.1 uncultured Elusimicrobia bacterium
TCATCATCACCCTGGGCTGCGCCGACTGCAAGAACAAGAACTACACCTTCCAGCGCGGGAAAAAGAAGGAGTTTAAAATCGAGGCGATGAAGTTCTGCCGGTGCTGCGGCAAGCAGACCCTTCACAAAGAGGTCAAGTGAACGGACCCGATAAGCTTTGCGGCTGGACGAGTCCGGCCGCGGCATGGGGGTGTCGGTTAATTGGTTAAACCATCGGTCTCCAAAACCGAGACTCCAGGTTCGAGTCCTGGCGCCCCCGCGCTTCCTGCCTGGAGCAGGGGGGATATTGGAGAAAATCATTTGTCGCCCATGCCGCCACAGAGGGCAGGCGACAAATGAACGCGGCCCTGCAGTTCGTCCGGGAGGCCTACTACGAGCTCCGGAAGTCCTCCTGGCTCTCGAGACGGGAGGCCGCGGACTCGACGCGCGCGGTCGTTCTCCTGGTCGCGCTGATTTCGGTCTACGTCGCGGGCATCGATTTCATCCTATCCATCATACTCGGAGCCATACTGGGCAGATAGATGAGCACGACACTGGAACGCGGCTGGTACGTCGTCCACACGCAGTCGGGTTATGAGGACCGGGTCAAGAACCTGCTTCAGCGCAAGATCGAGACCGACAATCTCCAGGACAAGATATTCTCGGTCATGATCCCGACCGAGGACGTCGTCGAGGTCAAGAAGAACAAGAAGAAGATTTCCAAGCGCAAGTTCTTCCCGGGCTACGTCCTCTTGGACATGAAGGTGGACGAGCAGACCTATTGGCTCGTCAAGGGGATTCCCGGGGTGAGCGGCTTTTTGGGCGAGCCGCGGCCGTCGCCCCTGCCGGAGGAGGAAGTCAAGCAGATCCTGGATCTCACCACCACCTCCGCGGCGAGCAAGCCGCGCCCGGCGGTCCAGTTCGAGAAGGGCGAGAACATCCGCATCATCGAGGGTCCTTTTCGGCACTTCGTCGGCATCGTCGAGGAGGTCAACGAGGCCAAGGCCAAGATCAAGGCCATGGTCACCATCTTCGGCCGCCCGACTCCCGTCGAGCTGGATTTCCTGCAGTTGGAGAAGCTGTGAGGGGGGCGATCGAGGCCGAGGTGATCCCCCCCGAGGCGGGCCCTGAGGGTCCGAAACTCCGCATGCATGGCATGAGGGGGCTTGGGCTTTTCGGGACTCTGCTCGCCCTCCTCACGATGCTGGCCGCCTTAGGCTTCGGATTCCTGGCCTTCTTCGGCAAGATCCTGGTCGCGGCCCTGCTGGTGCGGCTGGTCTGGCCCTTGGTCTTCGGTCCCGAGTTCACGCGCTGGGTTTTCGGCAGCGCCCCGCTCCCCTTTTGGAAGCTTCTGCTCCTGTTCGTGACGGTCGGAGCCGTCGTCGCGCTTTTGAGGAGGCCCTTATGGCCAAAAAGATAAAGACCCAGATCAAACTCCAGATCCCGGCCGGGGCCGCCAATCCCGCCCCGCCCGTTGGCCCCGCCCTAGGCCAGCACGGGGTCAACATCATGGACTTCTGCAAGCAGTTCAACGAGCGCACCAAGTCCATGGAGGCCGGGATGACCATCCCGGTCGTCATCACGGTCTATGAGGACCGCTCCTTCGCCTTCGTGACCAAGATGCCGCCGGTCTCCTCGCTCCTCAAGCGCGCGGCGGGTCTGGCCAAGGCCTCCGGGGAGCCCAACCGCAACAAGGTCGGCAAGGTCACCCTGAAGCAGGCCGAGGAGGTCGCGGCCCATAAGATGCCGGACTTGAACACCAAGGACCTCAAGGCGGCCGTGCAGATGGTCAAG
>CAYLZQ010000575.1:0-1768 GCA_964388045.1 uncultured Elusimicrobia bacterium
AAGGCCTGGATGGCCCTGAAGAGGACGGCCAGGCCGATCGTGGGCTTGAGCAGTGGCAGGGTGACCCGCCAAAAACGCCGCAAGGGGCCCGCCCCGTCGATCGCGGCCGCCTCGTAGAGCTCCCGGGGGATGGTGGCCAGACCGCTCATGAGCAGGATGGCCATGAAGGGGGTCGTCTTCCAGACGTCCGCGAGCACGCAGGCAAAGAGGGCCTTGCCCGGCGAGGCGAGCCACGCGATCCTGGGCTCGGAGACCAAGCCGAGGCGGTGGAGGAGGTCCCCGAGGACCCCCGCCTCGGCGTTGAAGATCCAGCGCCAGGCCATGGCCATGACTGCCGTGGGAAGGGCCCAGGGGATGAGGACAGCCGCCCGCACGAGCCCCCGCCCGGGAAACGGCCGCGAGAGAAGAAGGGCCAGGCCCAAGCCGAGAATCAGCTCGGCTGAGACGCTCGCGGCCGTGAAGAGGACCGTGTTTTTGAGCACAGCCCAGAGCCTGGAGTCCGAGGGAAGCAGCCCCCAGCCCCCGCTCAAGTAAAAGGTCTCTCCGATGGGGACGGCGTTGACCAGGGCCATCAGGGCGAGCGCCGGAACGGCGTAGAGCCAATGGATGGCTCCTGGGGAGGCTGCCCCCCTCATGGACGAGCGAGGATCTCCCGGATCTCCCTGGAGGCGGCCTGGAGGGCCGAGCCGGGCTCCTCCTGCAGGGAGAGGGCGGCGCTCACGTGGAGCTGGAGGCAGTCCGAGAGCCGGGCATAGGAGGGATGCATGGGGCGGGGCCTGGCCCCGGCCAGGATCCGGCCCAGCGCCCTCATGTGGGGCGCGGCCTTGAGGACCTCCGAGTCCTCGAAGAGGGCCTTGCGGGTCGGGATGATACCGCCCCTCAGGAAGGCCAGCTTCTGGCCTTCCGGGGAGGAGGCGAATCGGACGAACCTCCAGGCCTCCTCCGGGTGCTTGGAAAAGGCCGAGAGGCTCCAGCCCCAGCCTCCCAGGGTCGCCGCGCTTTTCCCCCTTCCCCGCACCATGGGGAGGATGCCGACCCTGCCCCTGACCGGGGAGCCCTCGGCCTGGAGGAGGTTCCAGGCGTAGGGCCAGTTGCGCATGAACACGGCCTTGCCCTCCTGGAACATCTGGCGGGCCTCCTCCTCCTGGAAGGTCAGGACCCCGGGCGGGGAAATCTTGTCCTTGTGCACCGCATCCACCATCCACTGGAGGGCCTCCACGGCCTCTGGACTGCCGATCGCGACATCCCCCTTCGGGTCAAGGAGAGTCCCCCCGTTTCCCCAGACCAGCTCCAGGAAGTTGCAGACCAGGCCCTCGTACTGCTTGCCTTGGAAGACGAAGCCCCATATCTCAGGCGGCGATTGCAGCCTCTTGGCGACCGCGGCCAGCTCCCGCCAGGTCCTGGGAGGCTTCAAGCCCTTGGCCTCCAGGAGATCCTTGCGGTAATAGAGAAGTCCCCCGTCCGAATGGGTGGGGACCCGGTAGGACCTCCCTTTATAGCGCGAGGCCTCCAGGTCCCCAGGAAGGAATTCGGCCTGCTCCTTGGGAGTGAACCACTCATCCAGGGGCCTCAGCCAACCCTTGGCCGCGAACTTTGGCAGCCAGGCCACGTCCGCGTAGACCAGGTCGTAGGTGTCCTCCTTGGCCATGAAGGAGGCCGCGTAGAGGTCCTCCCTGGTGTTGGTCGCTGCCGGGCCCTCCACCATCTCCACCTCCAGGTCCGGGTTTTGCTCCTCGAACCTCCGGATGATCTCCTTGGAGAAGCCCCC
>CAYLZQ010000576.1:0-1762 GCA_964388045.1 uncultured Elusimicrobia bacterium
GAGCGATGACTTGGCGGCCGAGTACAGGTCGCGCACCGACACCATGCCGACGCACTTGCCGGCCTCCACCACCGGCAGGTGGCGGTAGTTCCTGGCCTGCATCAGTTCCAGGGCGTCGAACGCTGAATCGTCGGGCGACAGCGTGTCCGGGTTCTTGGTCATGATGTCGGCAAGCTTGGTTTGCTTGGGATCCAGCCCCTTGGCGACGACCCGCCGGGTCATGTCGCGTTCGGTCGCGATGCCGGTGAGGCGGCCCTGCTTGTCGATGATGACGACGGCGCCGATGTTGGCCTTGACCATCATCGTGGCGGCTTCGTACGCGGTGTTTTCCGGTTTCAGGGAACTGATCGTCTGTCGTTTCACGATGTCAGGAATGATCTTGCGTTGCATCGGCTTATCCCTCTTACCCTCCCTCGGGGCCGTTGTTCAAGATTGTAGGGCAGGGACCGGGGGGCTCGGCAAGGGCATCACGCAAAATCCGGGTTTTACAATGCCTAAGCGTCGCCGAGCACAGCTTCCGTCGGTTGGCGCTCGGAAGGTTTTTCCGGCGGCGTGACGCGAACGCAGGTGATCTGGTGGCGATGCCGGCGCACGATCTCGAAACGGAAGCCGTGGAACATGAACGCCTGGCCGACTGCCGGGATGCGCCGCGATTCATGCAGCACCAGTCCGGCGATCGTCGCCGCCGCCTCGTCGGGCAACCGCCAGCCAAATTCGCGATTGAGGTCGCGGATGGTCACCCAGCCATCGATCAGATAGCTGCCGTCCGGGCGGGCCCTGACGCCGGACACCGAAACGTCGTGCTCGTCGTCGATCTGGCCGACGATCTCCTCGAGGATGTCCTCCAGCGTTACGATGCCCATCAACGCGCCGTATTCGTCGACCACCAGCGCAATGTGCTCGCGCCGCTGCCGGAAGGCCTCCAGTTGGTCGACCAGCAGCGCGTGCTCGGGGATGAACCACGGCGGGGCGGCCAGCGACGCCACGTCGAGGCCGCCGAGGCCTTCGCCGCGCGCCCGCGCCTCGCGCAGCAGCACCTTGGCATGCAGCACGCCGATGATATTGTCCGGATCGTCCCGCCACAACGGGAAGCGGGTGTAGGGACTTTCCAGCACCTCGGCCACCACCTGGGCGGGCGGCAGGCTGGCGTCGATGGCGGTGACGTTCTTGCGGTGCACCATGATCTCGCCGACGCGCACCTCGCCGAGATCGAGAACGCTCCTCAGCATCGCGTGTTCCTGCCGCGGTCCATCGGCCTCGCGGACGTGCAGCTCGATGGCGCCCTTCAACTCCTCGACGTCGCTGCCGAACACCTCCTCGGCGTGATATTCGACCCCGAATACCCTGAGGAAGGCGCCGACGACAGCATTAATCGCCGTCGTCACCGGCGTCAGCGTCTTGACCAGGACGTTGACCGCCGGCGCCAGCGCCAGCGCCGCCTGGTTGGCGTTCCGGAACGCGTAGGTCTTGGGGAGAATCTCGCCAAAGATCAGCAGCACCAGCGTCATCGCGACGGTGGCGTAAACGACGCCGACGTCGCCGAAGGCCAGCAGCATCGCGCTGGTCGCCAACACCGAGGCGAACACGTTGACTAGGTTGTTGCCGAGCAGCACCGCGCCGATCAGCCGCTCCTTGTGATGGTGGAACCCGTTGACCAGGCGGGCGCGGCGGTCGCCGCCCGCCGCGAGTTGGTGCATCAGCGGCCGTGACGCGGCGGTCATCGCCGTTTCGGCGCCCGAAAAGAAGGCGGAAAACGCCAGCA
>CAYLZQ010000577.1:0-1760 GCA_964388045.1 uncultured Elusimicrobia bacterium
TAGAAGAAGAGCCCCCAGCCCCCTACTCCCCATCTCCCTTGCCCCCGGCCGCGGGGGCGTGGGCCTCGTGGGGATCCGAGAGCCTTCCGTCGTGCAGGTGGACGACTCGCCTGGCCCTGGAGAGGACGGTGGGGTCGTGGCTCGAGAAGATGAAGGTGATGCCGTGCTCGCGGTTCAAGGACTCCATGAGGTCCAGGAGGGAGGAGGCTGTCTTTGAGTCGAGGTTGGCCGTGGGCTCGTCGGCCAGGACCACCATGGGCCTGTGGATGATCGAGCGCGCGACAGCCACCCTCTGCTGCTGCCCGCCCGAGAGCATGTCCGGGCGGCGGAGGGCCAGGCCTTCCAGGCCCACCCAGCGCAGGGCCTCGAGAGCCCGGGCCCTGCGCTCAGGCTTGGGCAGGCCCTGCAGCACCAGGGGGTACTCGGTGTTTTCGACCGCTGTCAGGACAGGGATGAGGTTGAAGGCCTGGAAGACGAAGCCCAGGGTCCTCAGCCTGAAGTCCGCGGTCTCCTCAGCGCCCAGGTCCGAGACCCTCCGCCCCTGGTAGAGGACCTCCCCCTGGGTGGGCCGGTCCAGGGTGCCGATGAGGTTGAGCAGGGTGGACTTCCCGGAGCCCGAGGGGCCGGCGATCGCGGAGAACTCCCCCGCCGCGAACTCAAGGCTCAGGCTGGTCAGGGCCGAGACCTTGGTCCCGCTCCGGTAGATCTTGGTCACGTGCCTGAGCTGGATGAGGGGATTAGACATGCCTCAAGGCCTCCGCCGGGCGCAGGCGTCCGGCCCTGAGAGCGGGCGGGAGGGCCGCGAGCACGCTGGTCACCAGGACCGAGAGGATCGCGTAGGAGTGGTTGGGCCAGGCGAAGCGCAGGTAGATGACGGAGGGAAATGGGATGAAATAGGACATGGCGTCCCCCACCGGCAGGTAGAGCCCGGAGCGGCCGAAGTAGAGGATGAGGCAGGCCCCCAGGGCCACCCCCAGGAGGGTCCCGACGGAGCCCAGGAGCACTGACTCGGCCAGGATGAGCCTCATCACCCAGGCCGGGCGGGCTCCGATGGCCATCAGGACCCCGAACTCCCTTACCCGCTCGAAGAGGCTCATGAGCAGGGTGTTCAGGATCCCCAGGGCCACGATCAGGAAGACGACCAGGAGCACCACGTCCAGGAGGGCGTTCTGGAACTTCTGGATGCTCACGATCTCATGGTCCACCTCCTTCCAGGTCAGGACCTGGAGTGGCTTGCCCGCGAGCTTCTCAGAGAGGGAGAGCCTCACCCGGTCCACCTTGCCGTGGTCTCGCAGGCGCACCACGAAATGGTTGATCTTGCGGCCGGTGCCCAGGAGCTCCTGGCAGGCGGAAAGCGGGACGTAGACGATCTGGGAGTCGAAGGAGACGCTGCCGGTGTGGAAGACCCCCACCAGCCTGAAGGCCTCGGCCCCCATGCTCCCGTCGTCCGCCTGGGCCATGACCACCGCCTTCTCCCCGACCCTGAGGTCCAGGCGCTGGGCCATCTTGTCGCCCATGACTATGCCCTTGGGGTTTGCGCCCAGATATTCCCCCTCGACGAGGTAGCCGGCCATGCTCGTGATCAGCCTCTCCTTCTCGGGCTCGACCCCTGCGATGAAGACCCCGACCGAGCCCGTCGGGGAGGAGGCCAGCCCCGTGATGTGGATGCGCCGGGCGAAATTCTGGACGCCGGGCTCCGACTTGAGGGCTTGCTCCACGGGATCGGGATCCTCGATGTATCTGTCCGGGAACTTGTATTC
>CAYLZQ010000578.1:0-1757 GCA_964388045.1 uncultured Elusimicrobia bacterium
AAAAATGGGGTTAATTCAGGCGGGGGACAGGAACTTGAGGGTTTCCTCGGAGTCGAAGCTGGTCTTCTGGGCCCCGAAGTCGAAGCTGGCCATCACCTGCGTCCGCAGCCCTCCCTCCAGGAGGCGATGCGCCCGGAGCTGGTAGGTCGTGGAGTAGATCTCCCCCCGGACGTTCTCCACCTCGACCCACAGGGCCCGGTCCTCCCAGGGCCTCAGCGTCTGCGCGATCCCATCGCGGAAGGCCTCGTACTCCTCATCCGTCATGCGCACGGTCGTGCCCATGTTGAAGAGGAGGAGCCCCACGTCCTTGTCGCCCGCCGGGATGTTCTTGGCGATGAAGCGGGGGGCGAGCTCGGGAGGGCAGGGGACCAGTTGGATGAAGGCCGCCTCCCGGCTCTGCCTCTCCCGGAGGGCCTCGATGGCCCGGTCCAGGGCCCGGATCATGGGCATCTGGTCCGGCATGATCCCGGCGGTCAGCCACCTGCGGTGCCCGATGTCCTCGAGCTCGAGGGGGAGCGGGTCGAGCCCGATGCGGGCCGCGATCAGCTCCGAGTCCAAGCCCTTCTCTCGGGCCACGAGATCGGCGGCGAGGTTGAGGCCCGCCCCGGAGTTCGCCTCGACCAGGTAGAAGGGCAGGCCGCGGCCCTGGAAGAAGACGGCCGCAGGCGGCATCCAGAGGGCGGAGCGCGCCTCCACGTAGGTCCGGCGCTGTCCGGTCCTGAGGTGCTCGAAGAATGACCTGGGAAGGTCCGAGAGGAAGCCCGCGAAGGCCTCGGAGGGGTCGGCCTCGTCGGTCCCTCCGCAGGAGGGGAAATAGGGCGCCAGGGGGCTCTCGGCGTCGCTCAAGGCCTCGAAGTGGACCGAGGTCAAAAACAGGCTCCAGGCCTCGCTCCAGGCCACGAAGCTCCTCTTCTCCCAGGCCTTCAGGGTCCCCCGCCACCAGGGGGGGTCCTCCTTCCTGAGGTCCTCGGCCAGGCGCCTGAGAAGGGCGGTCGTGACCGGCAGGCCCGGCATGGTGGCGGCCGCTCGATCGATCTGGGAGAGGAACTCCTGCTTAGAGGTCATCCGGGGCCGAGTGACCTCTGGTCAACGGGGCTCCTCAGGCGAGATGAGGCCCATCTCGATGCCCTTGACCACGGCCTCGGTGCGGTTGGAGACCCCCAGCTTCTGGAAGACGGCGTTCAGGTGGTTCTTGATCGTCTTGACCGAGCAGTCCATCCTGGAGGCGATCTCCTTGTTGGAGAGGCCGCTCCCCAAGAGCACCAGGACCCGGATCTCGGTCTTGGTCAGGGCGACCGGCGAGGAAGGCTCGCCCAAAGACATCTGGCGCAGGCCGGCGATGAGCTTGCCCATGACCTGCTGGGGGATCATCACGTCCCCGTTGGCGAAGGCCTTGAGGGCGTTGACGAGCTCGCTGGCCGGGAGCATCTTGGAGAGGTAGCCGTTGGCCCCCGCCTGGATCGCCTCCATGACGTGGGCCTCGTCCTCGTAGGAGGAGAGGATCAGGACGTTGGTGTCCGGGCAGTCCTTGCGGATGATCCTGGTCGCGGCGACCCCGTCCAAGTGGGGGAGCTTGATGTCCATGAGGATCACGTCGGGCCTGAGCTTCTTGGCCTGGCGGATGGCCTCCTGGCCGTCGGCCGCCTCCCCGACCACCTCGATCGCCTTCTCGTTCTCCAGCAGATCCTTGATCCCCTCCCGAAACAGGGTCTGGTCGTCGGCGATGAGCACCTTCACCTTCTTCTTGCTTGCCATGA
>CAYLZQ010000579.1:0-1755 GCA_964388045.1 uncultured Elusimicrobia bacterium
GAGATCGCCCGGCTCGACGGCCCGGTCGGGGAACTCATCGCGCGCCATGGTCCAGGGCATCCCACCTCCGCCATCCGGGAAGCCCTCAGGGCCGAGATCCTCTTCGGGAACCTCGAATGCGCGCTCACCCGGCGAGGCAAGAGGCAGGAAAAGACATGGAACTTCCGGGCCCCTCCCGAGAGCCTCGAGAGCCTCAAGGCCGCGGGCTTCACCATCCTGAGCCTCGCCAACAACCACGTCATGGACTTCGGCCCTCTCGGCCTCAAGGACACCCTGGAGGGCTTGAGGGCAGGCGGCATCCTCTTCGTCGGAGCGGGCCGGGACCTCCGGGAGGCCGAGAGCCTGCGCGTGGTCACATCCGGAGGCCTGAGGGTCGGCTTCCTGGGCTTCACCAGCACTTTCCCCAGCCAGGCCTGGGCGCAAAGAGGCAAGCCGGGCGTCGCCTACAGCGATTTCGCGCGCTTTCCCGGCCTCATCCGCAAGGCCAGGGCTCGCTGCGACGTCCTGGTGGTCTCCTTTCACGGGGGAACCGAGCTCTCCCCTGAGCCCAACGAGGTCCAAAAGGCCTTCGCCCGCGCCGCCGTGGATGCCGGGGCGGACCTCGTCCTCGGGCACCATCCCCATGTCCTCCAGGCCCTGGAGGTCTATCGGGGAAGGCCCATCCTCTACAGCCTCGGGAATTTCCTCTTCGTCTCCCCGAGCCCCCAGACGCGCAGCACGGTCGTGGCCAGGGTCAGACTCACGGGCCGAGGGGTGGAGGGCATCGAGCTGGTGGCCGCGGACACGGCCTGGGGGCGTCCCGTCTTGGCCGGGGAGGAAGGCAAGGCCAGGGTCGCCGAGGCCCTCGACAGGCTCGGGGCCCTCAGCCGATACCCTGAGCGGTTCCGGGTGGGCGCATTCCCTTCGCGTCGCTCCGCCGGGCCCCCCTGAGTGAGGCCCCGCGCAACTCCCAAACCAGCTTGAGGGACCCTTCCTGCTCTACCGGCGCGACTGTCGTTGACGACAGTCGGTGGAAAAGCCGATGGCAGCGTCGGCCCATCCGACACACCCGGCGCTACGCAAGATCGAGGATGTCGGCACCTGCTATTTTTGCCTCTTTCCCCTTCCCGCCAGCCAGCCGCGCAGGACCTGGTACCAGGAAAGCGTCTTGTCGAGAAGAGCCGGAAAAAGGACGATCGCGGAGCCGGCGGCCGTCAGGCCTGCGAGGTAGGCGTGGCCCGAGTTGAGCTCAAATGACCCCCACCGCCAGATGACGAAAGAAGCGGTGGCCGCCATGCTCAGGAATATCGAGTCGATCCACAGCCACGGCATCAGGAGGACGTTCACCCAGGAGCGCGCCGCCGCGGCGTCCTCGGCGGACTTCTGGCTCGCGGCCCAGCGCCTGAAGCCCCGGGTCACGACCCAGGAATAGAACACGGTCTGCAGGACGATCGTCAGGCCCTGCGTGGCGCCAAACCGCAAAAGCTCCGCGGGCAATTCCCGCAACAGCCCTGCGCCGCCCATCGACCGGCCCGAGGAGGCGATCGCCGAGTAATGACCGAGGACGTTGTAGTTGAGCACGAAGGGAAGGCTTAGGAGGAGCTGCTTCAGGAAGAGCTCCGGTCCCCTGGCCCGCAGGAGCCAGTTGCTCATGAAGCGCTGGAATATCGTGTAGCCCGCCAATAGCGCGGAGTGGACGGCGAGGACGATCTGAGCGTCGGGCGAGGGCAGGGCGGACAGCAGATAGAAAGCGTTCGGCGCCTCGAGGAGCAGGGT
>CAYLZQ010000580.1:0-1748 GCA_964388045.1 uncultured Elusimicrobia bacterium
TGCAGGAATCGGCCAACCCGAATGCGCCTGCAGCCCCGGCTTCACCGGCCCCCGCAGCCCCCACGGCCACGCTGGACTCACCAGCCCCGGCAGCCGGCCCCTCTGCCCTTAACCTTAGCACGCTGAACATCGCGCCATCAGCGGGTCCGCCCGCGGCGCCCTTGCCCGCTTCTCCCCCTTCTCCGGCTTTTCCGCCGCCGACTGCCCCAGCCGTGGCCCCGTTGTTCGGGGAGTCTCCTGAGCCCGATTCTCTGCCCGAGCCCGCTGATTCCGCTCCAGCTCCTGCCTTACCGGCTTCCAGCTTCACTTTGAACGAACTAATAGCCGTGGGCTTTCCCGGGCTCGCTTCGCCCACTAGTCCTGGCCCGGCCACAGCGGCTTCCATCAACCTTTCCGCCATCTTGAATGCGCTTATCGGCACCGACGCTTACCCTGCTTCCCCAGCGTCTTCTACGAATCTCACGGAACTGCTTTTAACGCCGGCATCCCCTGCCGCTCCCGGCGCAGGGGGTGAAGAACCTTGAGCATCAGGCGCAGGCTTTCCGCAAAACGCGGCTAGGAGGGGATCATGGAATTTAAAAATTTGAAAAAGTCCCGCAGGCTTGACAGGAAGGAGGAGGAGGCAGTGATCGGCAAGCAGCTCGAGGCCGCCCCTAGCCGGCTTTTCAAGCAGGAACTCTCTCTCCTGAGACGTGAAACTAGGACGTTGCCTGAGCAGGCCGCAGCGCTGGTCCTGGCCCTGACGAGGGTCATCCCCTTCTGGCACTCCTGATTGGGCCCTAAAGACTGCCTCCTTTCGGTCTGCCTCATCACCAGAAACGAGGAGCGCTTCCTTCCAGGCTGCCTGAGCTCCGTCGCCCAGGCCGCCCATGAAATCATAGTCGTGGACTCCGGCTCCACCGACCGGACCAGGGAGATCGCGCTCTCCTTCGGCGCCAGGGTCCTGGACCACGAATGGAAAGACGACTATTCCGAGGCCCGCAACAGGGGCCTGGAGGCGGCCAGGTGCCCTTGGATCCTCTGCATAGACGCCGACGAGCGGCTCAACGGCCCTGAGGGCCTGGCCCCCCTGCTCAAGGACGTCCCCGCCGAGGTGGGCGGTTACTGGATCGAGCGCCACGACGTGGTGATACACCCGGAAAGCGGCAAGAGGGAGGTCTATCCCGTGGGCATCCTGAGGCTCTTCCGCAACGACCCGCGCATACGCTACGTCGGCATCGTCCACGAGCGGCCCCAGGACACGATCGCTGAGGCGGGCCTCGAGACCAGGACAGCCACGACCGTCAAGCTGACCCACCTGGTGCACGAACTGGGCTTTCCGGAGCTCAAGGCCAAGCAGCTCAAGTACCTCTCCCTCCTGGAGCTTGAGCTGGCCAAGGAGCCCGGCGATTTTTGGGCAAGGTACTACCGGGCCAAGACCCTCTGGTATCTCTCCAGGCTTGCCCAGGCCAGGGAGGACCTCCTCTTTGTCTCTGGAAATCCGGCTTGCAGGAAGCAGCTTCGCGCCTCGGCCCAGTGCCTCTTGGCAGCCCTGGCCCTGGAGGGAAAGGCCCACGAAAGGGCCCTCGGGCACATCCGAACGAGCCTGGAGCTCTGTCCCTCCCAGTCTTTCGCCTACTGCGTCCTGGGGGACATCCATTACTCCATGGGCCGCTTCGAGGAGGCCATAGAGACCTACCGAAAGGTCCGGCTCTCACTGGAGCCCAGAGTCCCCAAGGACCACGTCCACAGCGACCTCTACATGACCC
>CAYLZQ010000581.1:0-1747 GCA_964388045.1 uncultured Elusimicrobia bacterium
TGGGCGCTGCCCGGGTCAAGCTCAAGGCTCCTGCGGTAGGCCTCGAGGGAACGCTCCACCTCCCCGTTCCAGTAGTAGGCCACCCCCAGCATCATGTGGCCCGTGGCGTCCTTGGGGTTGGCCGCGACCGCCCGCTCGAACTCCTTGACCGCCAGATCGTAGCGCCCCTCGTCCAGGTGGCGCGAGCCCTGGCGCAGGCCGCGATTGGCCTGGGAGGCCATGATCTGGTCCCAGATGGTCTCCTGGCCCGGCTCGGTGCGGCGAGCCCCGGCCGGGCAGGCCGGGGCCAGGAAGCAAAGCACTCCCAGGGCAATCCTCCAGATATGAGGAAGGAGCCTCCTCAAGGCCTCGGACCTGTGGCTCAGGGCGTTCTTCTCTTCCAGAGTCATCTGGGCCAGGGTCTTGCCCGCTTCCGGAAGGTAGAAGATGGGGTCGTAGCCGAAGCCGCCCGTTCCTGCCGGGGCCTGGGCGATCGCGCCCTCAAGCCTGCCTTCCCCCAGAGTCACGTTTCCTTCGGCGTCCGAGAGGGCCGCCACGGTCCTAAAGACGGCCTTCCTCCTCTCAGGAGGGACCCAGGCCAGGGCTGCCAGGAGCTTGAGGTTATTGGCTGCGTAGTCGCAGCCGGGCCCGGCGTAACGCGCGGAGAGGACCCCCGGGGCCCTGGAGAGGGCCTCCACCTCCAAGCCCGTATCGTCGGCCAGGGACCAGAGGCCGCTCGCCCTTGTGGTTTCCAGGGCCTTCTTGCGGGCGTTTCCCTCGATGGTGGGCTGGTCCTCCTTCACCTCCGGAAGAGACAGCGAGTCCAGGGTCAGAAGCTCCACGGGCAGGCCTGCCAAGAGGGCCGATATCTCCCGGACCTTGTGGCTGTTTCGCGTGGCCAAGAGCAACTTCATGAACCCTTCTCCGCGAAAATTGTATCATTATTGTCCTCGTGAAGCAGGCCCTCCTCCGCTGGTATCATCGCTCCCAGAGGCGACTCCCCTGGCGCAGGCAGGTCGCTCCCTACCGGACCTGGGTCTCTGAGATCATGCTCCAGCAGACCACGGTCAAAACGGTCCTTCCAGCCTTCGAGCGCTTCCTCCGGCTCTTCCCTGACCTCCCCTCCCTGGCCGCGGCCTCCGAGGAGGAGGTCCTCAGGGCCTGGGCAGGCCTGGGATATTACTCCAGGGCCAGGAATCTCCTTCGCGCAGCCAGGAGGGTCATGAGGGAGCACAACGGGGTCTTCCCCCGCGCCTACGAGGAAGTCCTCCAGCTTCCCGGCATCGGCCGCAGCACGGCCGGGGCCATCCTCTCCATAGCCTTCCAGAAGCCCTATCCGGTCTTAGACGGGAACGTGGCGAGGGTCCTGGCCCGCCTCTACGCGGTCAAGGGGAGCATCAAGGAGGGAAAGACCCTCAAGCGCCTCTGGGCGCTCGCTGAAAGGCTTTTGCCCAGGAAGCAGCCCGGGGATTGGAACCAGGCCTTGATGGAGCTTGGAGCCACCATCTGCCTGCCTCAGAGCCCTGACTGCGGGGCCTGCCCCGTCTTCCGCCATTGCCTGGCCTTCAAAATGGGACTCCAAGACAGGCTCCCGGTCACCGGCAAGCGCAGGCCTTTCGTAGACCTCCGGTGGACCTGCCTCTGGATCGAGAAGGACGGCCATGTCCTCCTCTGGAAGAGATCTCCCCAAGAAAGGTTCTTAAAGGGGCACTGGGGGCTTCCCGAGCAACGTCATCTCAAAGCCAAGCTGGGGGAGGCCCTCAAGACC
>CAYLZQ010000582.1:0-1744 GCA_964388045.1 uncultured Elusimicrobia bacterium
CCGCAGGGTGGCGAGGCAGTCTCTGGGGCGCAGCGCCCTCTACCTCTGCTACCTGGGCCTTCTCTTCTCCATCGCGGCCACCGTGGCCATGGGGCTCAAGGTGGTCCCGATCATCAACGAGACCTTCCTGTGGCTGGAGAGGTCGGTGCCTCCCCTCACCTACTCGGGGGGCAGGATCGCCTCCCCCCTGACCGAGCCCCTGACCATCCGCCACCCGAAGATCTCGGAGGTGGCCGTGACCATAGACACCGCGCGCGCCGAGCCCGTCACCCCCCAGGTCATGGAGACGAACAAGGTGATGGCCTACCTCACCGGCAACGCCTTCTACCTCATGCACCGCGGCGGCAAGGTCGAGGTCTACGACTTCTCCAAGGGAGCCCCTGAGAAGCCCGTCGTGATCGACGCGGCCTTCTACCGCAGCGCCGGCCGCCTCATGAGCCGAGTCCTCTATCCCCTCTCCCTGGTGATGACCTTCCTCATCTTCCTGGCCTGGAAGTCCCTGGCGGCCCTGGTCTACTCCCTGCTCGCCCTGGCCGCCAACGCGGCCTCGGGGGCGGGCCTGGCCTACGGGGCTCTCTTCGGCATCTCCCTCTACGCCCAGACCCTGGTCGTGGCCCTGCAGGGAATCCTCCTCTTCATGCCCGTGGGGCTTCCTTTTTTCCCCTTCATCTCCCTGGCCCTGACCGGAGCCTACATATGGCTGGCGGTGAGAAGAAACGCTCAGCCGGAGGAGCCTCCGACCCGGGCGGCCGCTTGAGAGGCCTGCTCCCCTTTCTGCTGGCCGCCCTCGCGGCCTGCGGCCCCTTCTCCAGGGATTTCAGGGTCTCGGGCACGATCACCCTCGCCTCCCCCCTCCAGCGCAGGGTCCCCCGCGCCAACGCCGTCCTCTTCGTGATCGCCAAGAACCGGGGGGGAGTCCCTCTGGCCGTCCTGCGCATCGTCAACCCCCGGTTCCCTGTCTCCTTCACCATGACGGAGCAGGACCTCCTGGTCCCGGGGAGCAGGCCGAGGGAGCCCCTAGAGCTCCAGGTCCAGATGAACACCCACGGAAACGTGGGGATGCCTGTCCCCGGGGACCTGGAGGGGGTCCACCCGGACCTGGTCCGCCCAGGGGAGAGGCGGGTCCACGTGGTGATAGACAGGCAGATCTAGAGCCGCGTCTGTGCCGGCCCTTCCCAGGCCTAGCCCCGCTGTAACAATGAAGTTGCAAAACGCAACATCCCTGTCAATTGACAAATCGAGCTTCCGGAGCTATATTTCAAGTGCGACGGAAAAGAGATTTTGAAATTAAGGAGCAAGAAAGATGGTAAACCCTATTTAGGCTTGCAGCAGGCTGTACCCTTCTCATCGGCCTAGCAGCATGCAAGGGCAAGACGGGGCCGGGAATCAATCTTGAGCAGTCTCCTGCGGGGGCTATTACCTCGGCAACAATAACTTTTGACGTCAAACTTGAGGGGAGCGGGCTCGGAGAAGTAAAGGCCGTGACAGTGCTGATTGAGCTCAATTCGCCTCATCCGACGATTGCCTTCACACTCGCGGTCCCTGGAAAAACCAAGGAGCAGCAAACTCTGACCTTCCCATTAGCTGGCACGCTGGAGGAAATTGATTCGGCGCTGGCTCAACCGAGCCAAACTATGCGCCTCCAAGCGCTTGCTGCTATAGAAACCAAAGTGACGATCGCTCTGGCCACAGAGGTGAATGCTTTTCTACTTGCATTCACGAAGGCACCAGGACTAAAGAAAAA
>CAYLZQ010000583.1:0-1742 GCA_964388045.1 uncultured Elusimicrobia bacterium
GAGGCACTCGACAGGGTCGCGCAGGGGGGTGCGCAGGAGCTTGGTGACGACCGCGTCCTCGCGCAGGCCCAGGGAGGAGAGGCGCAGGAGCTCTCCCTCGCCCAATTCCCTGAAGCCTACGATCCGAGCCGGGGCTCCCAGGTCGAGCTCCTCAAGGGTCATGGGTCTATTATACTCTTATTGAGACTTGATTTCAATAATTATTTTCAGTCCCGCGGGGTTATTTTACCATACCAGGACGCCTGCAGGCCTGGGGCCAAGGCGCCCATGAGGCTCCTGAGATGATATAATCCCGCGAGAGTGTCGAAAACACTGCAAGGCTTTCTCCGGATCGAGAGGGCCCAGGAGCTTCTGGAGGCAGGCAGGCCGCGGGAGGCCCTGAGGCTCCTGGAGAGGCCGCTCCCGGCAGGGCTTGCGGCCCAGAGGGATTTCCTGCGCGCCGAGAGCCTTAGGGCCCAGGGCTATCTCGGCCGTGCCGCCCGCCTCTACCGGGGGCTCCTGGGCCGAGCTCCCGAGCGGGACACGGCCCTCTGGCTCGACTCCTGCCTGGCCCTGGCCGGGGCCTTGAGGAGCCTGGGCCAGGCGGGCGTGGCCAGGAGGATCCTCCGCGCCGGGCGCGGCGTGCTCCGCAGGCAGGGCCTGGGCGGCAGCCGGGAGGCCTTTGAGCTCGAGGAGGCCCTGGTGGAGAGGGCTGCCGGGCTCTATCCGCAAAGCCTCAAGAAGCTGGGAAGGCTCCTGGAGGCCTTCAGAGGCCGCCGGGACCGCTCGGGAACAGGGTTCGTCCTTTGGGCCTGCGGCGGGGCGCGGCGTTTCTCCGGGGATCTGGCCGGCTCTGAAAGGGACTTCAGAGCCTCCCTGGCCTCTTTCCGTCGGGCGCGCGACCCCGGGGGCGTGGCCTATGCCCTCATGGGCCTGGGAGGAGTCCTGAGGATCCGGGGCAAGCTCAGGCAGGCCAGGGACCGCTACGCCGAAGCCGCCAGGCTGCTCAAGACCAGCCCGGACCTTTTCGCCCGGGCCTATGCCCTTTGCGGCCTGGGAAACGTCCTGAGGCAGATGGGGGATTTCATAGGGGCCAGGAGGCGGTATCTTCTCTCCAGCGTCCTGTATGCCAGGCTCGAGGATTGGGTTGATCTCGCCTACGTGGACTGGGGCTTGGGCCAGGTGGCCCTGCACCAGGGAAACCTGGAAGGCTCGGGAAAATTTTTCCGAGAGGCCCTCAGCGCCTTCAAGAGCGGCGGAGAAACTCGAGGGCAGGTCCTGGCCGAGCTTTCCCTCGCCGGCCTTCTCCATGCCCGCGGGCGCGCTCGCCAGGCCGAGGAGCTTTTCCGGAAAGCCTGCCTCCGAGCCAGGAAGGCGGGTCTCCACACCCACCTGGAAGTCTTGACCTAAATCTTAAAATCCTCCCCGAGGTAGAGGGCCCTGGCCTTGGGGTCCTCGAGGAGCTCCTGGGAGGTCCCCTCCACCAGGATTTTCCCGTCGTAGATGAGGTAGGCCCTCTCGATGATGGGCAGGGTCTCGCGGACGTTGTGGTCCGTGATCAGGATCCCGATCCCCTGGGCCTTGAGCCTGGCGATCATGGCCTTGAGGTCCGCGACCGTGATCGGGTCGATCCCCACGAAGGGCTCGTCGAGGAGGATCAGGCGCGGGTCGTGGATCATGGCGCGGGCCACCTCCAGGCGCCGCTTCTCGCCGCCGGAGAGGCTCCAGGCCGCCTGGCGCCTGAGCTCCCAGAGGCCGAATTC
>CAYLZQ010000584.1:0-1736 GCA_964388045.1 uncultured Elusimicrobia bacterium
GGGGTGGTTTTCTCGGAGCCGCGCGAGGCGGTGGGGCCCCAGTGGTACGAGAAGGCGGCTCCCATCCGGGCGCGAGAGAGGCGGCCCCCGCCTGATTCGGACTGGCGCTACCGCGCCTTCCTGGCCGAGGGCCTGCCCCCGGGCCGGCTCCTGGACGTGGGCTGCGGGGACGGGGGCTTCCTGATCCTTGCCAAGGAGCGGGGGTTTTCCGTGGCAGGCTTCGACTTCGAGGAGCGCATGATCCGCCTCGCCAGGTCCAGAGGCCTGGAGGAGGTTGAGTCGGCTGAATTCACCGAGTTCTGCCGGCGGCGCCCGGAAAGCCGGTTCGACTACGTGACCCTCTTCGACGTCCTGGAGCATGCCCCGGAGCCCCGCCGCTTCCTGGGCGAGGTGAGGCGGCTGCTCAAGCCCGGAGGGCACGTGGCCATCACCCTGCCCAACGCCAGGCGCCCCATCCCCTGGGTCCGAGAGGAGCACGATTTCCCTCCCCACCATTTCACCCGCTGGACCCCGGAGGCGATGAGGGGCTTCCTGGAAGGCCAGGGCTTCGCGATCGCGCGCCAGAGGGCCTCCAGCCTGCGGCTGGCCTACCTCGCCGATCACGTCTTCTTCTACGCCCTCATGCCTGGCCTTCTGGGCCTGGCGCGGCGGCTCCTCTTCGGGGCTTCCCGGGGCACGATCACGGAGCTTTACGCCTCCTCCCCAGGGGAGACCCTCCGGACCCCGGGGACCTGGAGGAGTCGCCTGCGGGCGGCGCTCTCTGACAAGCTCGCGCGCCAGAGGCTGACGAACGCCTTCAAGGCCTCATGCTCCCTCCTCACCTATCCCGCGGCAGCGGCCATGGCCCTGGGCTACCGCTTGAGCCGCCCTGACTGCGGCGACTGCCTCTACACCCTGGCCCGCCTGGAGCGCAAATGAGAATAGGCCTGGACATCTCGGCCGCCCTCGCGGGGGACAGCGGGATCAGGTTCTACGTTGAGGAGCTCCTGGCGGGGCTCTCGCGCGCGGGCCGGGAGCACGAGTTCGTCATGGCCTGCGCCTTCTGGAGGGACCCAAGCAGGCTCTCGGCCCTGCGCCTGCCTCAGGCCAAAAATTTCAGGCTGGCCTTCAAGCGCGTCCCGCAGCGCTTGTTTCTCCCCGCAGACGAGCTCCTGGGACTGGGGCTTCAGGAGCGCTGGCTCGCCTCCCATGGTCTGGACCTCCTCCACGGCCTCGGGAACATCCTGCCGCCCCTCAAGCGCCTGGCCTCGGTCGTGACCGTCCACCACGTGGGGGGAGTCCTGGACTCGACGGACCCCTGGTCCCTGTTTTACTTCAACACCCTGACAGAGCGCTCGGTCCGGCGCGCGGGCCAGGTGATCGCGGTCTCGGGATTCTCGCGACAAGAGGTGATCCGGGTCTACGGGATCGCGCAGGAAAAGGTGACGGCCGTGCTGGAGGGAGGGCCCGCCCCCCTGTTCCGGCCGGCTGACCAAGGGCCGCCCTCTGCGCGGCCCATCCCCGCCCCCTACCTCCTCTACGTGGGAGGCATCCTGGAGCGCAAGAACCTCTCAGCCCTGGCGCGCGCATTCCAGGAGATCCGCCGAGGGGCAATGGCGCCCTCCCTGAAGCTGGTACTGGCCGGAGGCAAGGGACGCTACTTCCCAGTTCTGGCCCGCTTGATCCGGGAGCTGGGGCTGGAGGAGGAGGTGCTTTTCCTGGAGAACCTCGACCGCGAAGGCCTTGTCCGGCTCTAT
>CAYLZQ010000585.1:0-1733 GCA_964388045.1 uncultured Elusimicrobia bacterium
GCGCGTGGAGTCCGGTTCCCTGACAGAGAAACAGATCGAACGTTTGGGAATCACCCTCATGAGGCAGGCCCAGGAGATCGAAAGGCTCAGGAAAGAGTTTGGCCTCCAGGAGGAGGACCTGAATATCGATCTTGGTCCGATCGGCAAGCTTCTGTAAGAAGGGGCATCTTCATGGCCGCGCAACGCCACATTGTGCATGCGGTGGAGGCCTCCACGCTGGCGGATGTCCTGGAGCGTGTGCTGGACAAGGGGATCGTCATCGCCGGAGACATCAAGGTAAAGCTGGTGGACGTCGAGTTGCTCACGATCCAGATTCGGCTCGTCATTTGCTCGGTAGACAAGGCCGTGGAGATGGGAATGAACTGGTGGGCACAAAACCCGGATTTCCAACCCAAGGCGGCTCCAGGCATTGCGGCCAGTTCTGGCCTGCACAAATCCGCGTAACGAACTTTCGTTCAAGCGTGTTAATCCGCAGCCGCTAAATCATGATGGATATTTCCCGTGCAGGTGACGCGGCCCTCTCCAAGCTGGCCCTACGGGTGCTGGTTGTCGAGGACACCCCCGCAGACGCGGAGTTGCTGATCGGGGTGCTCAAGCAGGCAGGCTATTCCCTGACCTTTGACGCCGTGGACTCGCCGCCCTTATTGGGAGAAAGGTTGTCGCAGACCGACTATGACCTGATCCTTTCCGGCCACAACCTGCGCGAGGGGACCGGCCTGGACGCTCTGCAAGTCCTCCGGGAGTCGGGGAAGATCGTTCCCTTCGTGGTGGTCACCGGAAGCCTGGGGGATGAGGCCGCCGTCGAGTACATCAAGCAAGGCGCCAGCGAGTATGTCCTGAAACACCGCCTGCAAAGCCTGCCCGCGGCGATAGGGCAGGTCTTGCAACAGAAGGCGCGCCGCGAGGAAGCGGCCCGGCTCCAGGAGGTGATTCTCAGGGCCAAGGAAGATTGGGAACTCACCTTTGACGCGGTGCCCGACTCCGTCCTGCTGCTGGATGCAGAGTGCCGCGTTCGGCGCGCCAACCGTGCCACGGCAAGACTCCTGGGCCGGGAATTGTCCGAGATTATCGGCAGGCCCTGCTACGAGGTGCTCCATGGCCAGGTGGAGCCCAGGCCCGATTGCCCGCACCAGCGCCTGCTAGCCACCGGCGAGGCCCAGCGGGGCGATATCGAGGAACCCCACCTGGGAAGGTCTTTCGAGATGACCACCACTCCGCTCTTGGACTCACACGGCCTGTATCGCGGCTGCGTCCTGGTGATGCACGACATCACCGAGCGCAGGCAGGCGGAAGAGGCGCTGCGGGAAAGCAATGAAACCCTGCACTTGCTCATTCATGCCTCCCCGCTGGCCATCGTCGCCCTGGACAGTGAGGAGATGGTGGTGATGTGGAGCCGCGCCGCCGAGCGCCTCTTCGGTTGGGCCGAACACGAAGTGGTCGGGCGCCCCAATCCCCTGTTCATGGCAAACCACCAACGTTTCAGTGCAGCGCTCGAATGTCTGGTCCAAGGCCAGGAGCTGACGAATGTCGAGAGTTTTCCTCAAAAGAGAGACGGCTCGCAGATTCAGGCGAACCTTTCTGCGGCGCCTGTCCGAGACGCAAAAGGCCGCATTCGAGGCCTGATGGCCGTGTTCGATGATGTCACCGAGCGCAAACGGCTGGAAGAGCAACTGCGACAGGCTCAGAAGATGGAAGCCGTCGGCCAGCTCGCCGGCGGTGTCGCCCACGACTTC
>CAYLZQ010000586.1:0-1730 GCA_964388045.1 uncultured Elusimicrobia bacterium
TTTTCGACGGCAACGACCTCAACGCCCTCCCGCCGAAGGCCATGAGGAGCTTGAGAAGGCAGATCCAGGTCATCTTCCAGGACCCCTACTCCAGCCTGAACCCCAGGATGACGGTGGAGGAGATCGTGAGCGAGCCCTTCGCCATCCACGGCCTCCACAAGAACCCCGCCGAGAGGCGAAAGCGCCTCAAGGGACTGCTCGAGGTCTGCGGCCTCTCCCAGGCCCACCTCTCGCGCTACCCCCACGAGTTCTCCGGCGGCCAGCGCCAGAGGGTGGGGATCGCCCGGGCCCTGGCCTTAAACCCCAGGCTGGTCGTGGCCGACGAGCCTGTCAGCGCCCTCGACGTCTCGATCCAGGCCCAGATTTTGAATCTCCTCAAGGACCTCCAGAGGGAGCTTTCCCTCACCTACGTCTTCATCTCCCACGACTTCTCCGTCGTGCGGCACCTCTGCGACCGGATCGCGGTCATGTACCTGGGGCAGCTCGCGGAGCTGGCACCCTCGGAGGCCCTCTTCAACGACCCCCAGCACCCCTACACCGAGGCCCTCCTCTCGGCTGTCCCCATCCCGGACCCGAACATCGAGAAGAGAAGAAAGAGGATCCTCCTCTCCGGAGACGTCCCCAGCCCCTTGAATCCCCCTTCCGGCTGCCGCTTCCATCCCCGCTGCCGCTACGCCGTGGCCTCCTGCAGGAGCCAGAGGCCTCCCTTGGAGGAGGCCAAGCCGGACCATCTCGCCGCCTGCCCGGTGCGCCCATTTTCCCAGAAGCCGAGCCAGGCCGCCCTGACCAAACTATGAGCCCAGGAGAGAGCAGACCATGAGCCATCTCAGCCCGATAAAGTCGCTGACCCCCGAGGAGGACGCCGTAGGCCTCAAGCCCTACGTCCCCACCGAGCAGAGGGTACCCGAGTTCACGATCCAGGCCGTCCTCCTGGGATTCATCCTCTCGATCGTGTTCAACGCGGCCAACGCCTACCTGGGCCTCAAGATCGGGATGACCATCTCGGCCTCCATCCCCTCGGCCATCATCTCCATGGGGGTGCTCCGGATGCTCCTGCCCAGGCTCCTGGGGCGCAGCGGGACCATCCTGGAGAACAACATAGTCCACACCATCGCCTCCACCGGAGAGTCCCTGGCCGCGGCCATCATCTTCACCGTCCCGGCCCTTCTCTTCCTGGGAGGCCAGATCACCAACACCAAGGTCTTCCTCCTGGGAACGGCCGGGGGGATATTGGGAATGCTCATGATGATCCCGCTGAGGCAGTCCCTGATGGTCCACGAGCACAAGGCCCTCCCCTTCCCCGAGGGCACGGCCTGCGCCGAGGTCCTCATCGCCGGGGACAAGGGGGGCTCCAGCGCCATGCCCGTCTTCTCAGGGATCCTGACCGGGGGGCTCTTCAAGCTCGCCATGTCCGGCATGGCCCTCTTCAAGGACGTGCTCATGTGGAGCTTCCCGGCCTTGAACAAGGCCGGCTTCGGCTACGAGGTCTCTCCCCTCCTGGTGGGAGTGGGCTACCTCATCGGGGTGAGGATCGCCGCGGTGATGCTGGCCGGAGGGCTGCTCGGCTACTGGGTCCTCATCCCCTTGATCAACGCCATGGGCGGGCACAACGTGATCTCCCCCGGGACCCTCCCCATCGACGAGATGAGCACCTCCCAGATCCGCGCGACCTACGTGCGCTACATAGGAGCGGGCGGGGTGGCCTTCGGGGGGCTCATCAGCCTGCTCAA
>CAYLZQ010000587.1:0-1709 GCA_964388045.1 uncultured Elusimicrobia bacterium
GTGGCCGACCTGAACGGAGACGGCCGCCCCGACCTCGTCACGGCGAACGCGTTCTTCTCCACTGACGTCTCCATCCTCCTCGGCAATGGCGACGGCACGTTCCAAGTCCAGCAGCGCGTCACCGTGGGCCTTGGTCCTTTCTCGGTCGCAGTGGCCGACCTGAACGGAGACGGCCGGCCCGACCTCGTCACGGCGAACTCGATCTCTGATGACGTCTCCATCCTCCTCGGCAATGGTGACGGAACCTTCCAGCGCCAGCAGCGCTTCGCCGTGGGCATCTTCCCTGTCTCAGTGGCGGTGGCCGACCTGAACGGAGACGGCCGGCCCGACCTCGTCACGGCAAACCTCAACTCGTTTGACGTCTCCATCCTCCTCGGCAATGGCACCGGCACCTTCCAGTCCGAGCAGCGCTTCGCCGCGGGCGGAAGCCCCTTTTCAGTGGCCGTGGCCGACCTGAACGGAGACGGCCGGCCCGACCTCGTCACGGCGAACTTCTCCTCGGACGACGTCTCCGTGCTCATCCACCAGTAGTGGCGCGTCACGTCGCAGGCCAGCGACCTCGTTTGAGGGAGTGGGCCGGCTTGTTGGACGCTGGATGGACGAAAGAAGGCTCCATATCCTGTTCGGCGGTCACGGGGTCACACGGCCAGCCTCATCCTGTCCCTCACCCGGGCAAGCGTCAATACCGCCACGAGCACTTTCCCCCTCGTGGCCGCAGCCGGGACCAGCCCGCTCGTCGTCGAGGGGGAGAAAGTGACCTGGGTCTGGGTGGCCAGCACCGACGGGGGCAGCTCCACCGTGACCTACATCACTGTCTCGGGTAAGGAGGTGCCGGCGGAGCGGCTCGCCCCCCCGCGAACCCTAGGCGGCGGCAGGGACGGGGGCGCCTGGTCTCCGGCAGCGAGCGCGGGAGGGTATCCCGGTTGCCTTGACACGTTTCGGGGCATCGGGGATGATGCTCGCATGACCCTCCAGGAGACAGTGCGGAGCCTCCCGGATGCGCCGGGCGTCTATCTCTTCAAGGACGCCCGCGGGCGAGTGCTGTACATCGGCAAGGCCCTCTCCCTCCGCAAGCGCGTCCAGTCGTACTTCCACGCCGATCTCGCGGGCGAGAAGGTCGCTGCGCTGCTCCCCCAGGTCCGGGATGTCGAGGTCATTCTCACGGACAGCGAGCTGGAGGCCCTCATTCTGGAGAGCAACCTGATTAAGGAGAAGCGGCCGCGCTACAACGTGGTCCTCCGCGATGACAAGCACTACCCGTTCCTGAAACTCGACCTCAAGGACCCGTGGCCGCGCCTCCAGGTGGTCCGCCGCATCAAGGAGGACGGGGCGCTCTACTTCGGCCCCTACGTCCCGGCCGGGGTGATGTGGCAGACCCTCGGCCTCCTGAATAAGACCTTCCCGTACCGGAAGTGCCGGAACATCCAGGGGCGCCGCCTCTGCCTGGACTACCACCTGGGGCGGTGCCTGGGGCCGTGCGAGGGGAAGGCGGACCGCCAGGAGTACTACCGGGTCGTGGAGCGGGTCCGCCTCGTGCTGGAGGGGAAGGACCGGGAACTGACGAAGGACCTGGAGCAGGGCATGGAGGGGGCGGCGGAGCGGCTGGAATTCGAGCGGGCCGCGCGCCTGCGGGACCAGCTCTTCTCCCTCCGGCAGGCGACGGCGGGGCAGAAGGTCCTCTCCGCCACCGGCGAGGACCAGGATGTCTT
>CAYLZQ010000588.1:0-1695 GCA_964388045.1 uncultured Elusimicrobia bacterium
AAGGCCGTCCTCTCCCACCCGGACTTCCAAAACGGGACCTTCGACACCCATTTCGCGGACAGGATCAGGGCTGAGGCCCCGCCGGCCGAGGCGGTCAGCGCTTGAAAAATCCCATGCCGGGCAATCTCAGGAAGGCCATCTCAAGCCAGTTGCGCGAGAGCTCCCGCGTTCTCGCGGGCACGGCCAGGCTCTCCCCGGCCCTCGCGGAGGCGGCAGAGGCCCTGGTCGCGGCCTACAGGCGCGGAAACAAGATCCTGGTCTTCGGCAACGGGGGCTCGGCCGCGGACGCCCAGCACTTCGCGGACGAGCTGGTGGGCCGCTTCGAGAGAAACCGCCCCCCCCTCCCGGCCCTCGCCCTGACCGTCAACTCCTCGGACCTGACCTCCATCGCCAACGACTTCGGCTACGACCAAGTCTTCTCCAGGCAGCTCGAGGCCCATGCCAAGCCCGGGGACATCGCGGTCGCGATCTCGACCTCGGGGAACTCCCCCAACGTGCTCAAGGCCGTGGAATCGGCGAAAAGGCTCGGGCTCCTTAGCATCGGGCTTTCAGGGGCAAGCGGGGGAAGGCTCAAGGGCCTGGCGGACCTCTGCGTGTGCGTGCCCTCCAAGACCGTCGCCCGCATCCAGGAGGCCCACATCGCCGTCATCCAGATCTGGTGCGGCGCCATCGAGGAGGCCCTCTTTCCCGACGCCCCCAAGGCCCACTGAACGCCCATGGCGGCCTCCTCCCGCGGCAAGATCAAGACCTTGAAGAAGCTCCTCACCCTGCGCCAGCTCTGGGCCTGGGAGGGAAAGAAGCTGGTCTTCACCAACGGGGTCTACGACATCCTCCACGCGGGGCATGTCCGGCTCCTGGAAAAGGCCAAGTCCCTGGGGGACGTCCTGGTCGTGGGGCTCAACTCAGACGCGTCGGCCAGAAGGCTTGGCAAGGGCCCGGGAAGGCCGGTCAACTCTTGGGAGGACCGCGCCGAGCTTCTCTGCGCCCTCTCCTGCGTGGACGCGGTGGTGGGCTTCTCGGAGGACACCCCCGCAGCCCTCCTGGCGAAGCTCCGCCCTGACATCCTGGTCAAGGGGGCCGACTACCGCAAGGACGAGATCGCGGGCAGAGAATTCGCCGGCAGGGTCGTGCGCCTCCCGCTCAAGAAGGGCTGCTCGACGACGGGCCTCATCGCCCGCCTGGTCCGGAAAGACTCTTAAGCCGCCCGGCGCGGAGGCTGCCGGCGGTGGGATTCCAGGATCTTCACCCTATTCTCCAGAAGGTCCACGCGGTGCCCCAGCAGGGTGTGGCCCCGGTCCGCCTTGAGCGTCTGGACCATGAAGCCCTCGATCTGGGCAAGCATCCGGGAGAACTTATCCGCCATGTCGGCCCGCAACTCCTCGATGGCCTTCTCGGTCCGGGCCTGGGCATCGAGGACGTACTTCACCAGGCGATTGTGGTCCTCCTTGAGCTCGGTCCTAAGAGCCGCCATATCCGTCTTGACGACGGCCACCTCCGTCTTGAGGACGGCCACCTCCGTCTTGAGGACGGCCACCTCCGTCTTGACGGCAGCCACATCCCCCTTGGTGGCGGGCGCGTCCATGTCGCTGGGCACGGAATCATTATGCATGATTATCCTCCGGCGCGGAAGGGTCGAAGGTCCTATAAGCCATACGACTGAGGGGGCCCAAAGGTTCCCTCTTTCCGCGTCTTCTG
>CAYLZQ010000589.1:0-1694 GCA_964388045.1 uncultured Elusimicrobia bacterium
GCCGCGCTGAAGGACTCGATGGCCTTCCAGTACTCCCTGGCCTTGAGCTGGAGCATGGCGAGGTTGAAGCGGTAGCCCGGCTCCTGGGGGCTGAGGGCGACGGCCTTCGAGATGTCCGCGAGGGCCTTCTCCCGGTCCTGGAGGGCGTTGGCGTAGAGAGCCCCGCGGCTGTTGTAGGCCTCGGCCAGGTCCGGCCCGGCCTGGATGGCGGCGCTGAAGTCCTCCAGGGCCTGCGGCCTGCCCGCGCGGGCGTGGAGGCTGCCCCGGGCCAGAAGGGCCTCGGGATTCTTTGGGTCCAGCTCCAGGGCCTGGCCCAAGTCGGAGAGGGCCTGGGACTCCTGGCCCATCCTCAGGGCCAGCCTGCCGCGCGCGGCCCAGGCCTGGGCGGAGGAGGGCTCCCTGGCCACGGCCTCCTCCAGGTCCGCCATGGCGCTCGTCAGCTCCTTGAGCCCCTCGTGGGCGCGGGAGCGGCGGATGAGGGCCCTGGTGGCTGCCGAGGGCTGGGGGCCCCTGCCTGGCTCCTCCTCGGGGGCAGGCCCCTCCTGGGCGAGGGCCTGGGTGTAGGCCTGGGCCGCCTCCTGCCAGAGCAGGGCCTGGCTGAAGCGGTCTCCGATCTTCAAGGCAAGCTCGGGCTCAAGCCCCGGGGAGGAGGCGGCCCTGCGAAAGTCCTCCAGGGCGAGCTTCCTCTTCCCCAGCCTCCAGTAGGCCTCGGCGCGGTTGTAGGGAGCGGCGTAGTCCTGGGGCGAGGCCCGGAGGGCCTCCGCGAAGTCGGCGAAGGCCCCCTCCTGGCCCTGGGAGAGCCTAAGCGCGGCCCGGCCCAGGTTGGCGTAAGCATAGGAGGGGTTGAGGGCCAGGGCCTTGCCGTAAGCGGCCAGGGCTCTAGGGAGGTCTCCTTTCCTGGCTAGGATCGTGCCCAGGAGGCCGAGACCCGGATAGAAGGTTTTCTGGCGCCTAAGGGTTGCGGCCAGGTCCGCGATCGCTTCCTCGTATTTCCCCAGCTCGTAGAAGGCCAGGGCGCGCTGGTAGAGGTAGAGGGGCACGTTGGGGAGGCGCTCCAGGAGGGCGGTCAAGTCCTCGAGAGCCATTGCCGGCTCGCCCCTCGCCCTCCAGACCCTGGCTTTCCCCGCCAAGGCCTCGGGGGAGCCTGGGTTCATTTCCAGGGCGGCGTTGAAGCGGGAGAGGGCAGCCTCGCTTTGCCCGCCTAGGAGCAGGGCCGAGCCCAGGGCGATCAAGTCTCCTTCGTTCCTGGAGGCCAGGGCTTCCGGGCTCCCCAGGACCTTGTCCCGGTCCTCGGCCATCCGGCTCGGCTCGCCCAGGACCTGCCAGATCCTGGCCCGCAGGGCGTAGGCAGGCAGGGAGCCCGGAGCCTCCTTGATCGTCGCCCCGGCCTCGGCGAGGGCTTCCTTGAATTCCCCCCTCAGGTAGAGCTCGAGGGCGCGCTCGCGGGAAGGCCTCTCCCGGCTTTCCTGGGCTGCTGAGGCAGGACCCAGGGCCAGGAGAATAAGAAAGAGGCGCGCAGGGCCACCCATCATAGATAGGATAAACCTCTGGGGTTAAATTTTCAAGACCGGCCTGCACGGCGCAAATTCTCGGGCCTCCATGCGGGAAATCCGTGAGTCTTGCCCGCGCTATGGTGTTTCTAATTAAACAACGGCTCCTTCACCCCCGAAAACCCCCGCAATGTGGCGGGGGCC
>CAYLZQ010000590.1:0-1694 GCA_964388045.1 uncultured Elusimicrobia bacterium
CGCGGCTAAGGACATCCTCATAGCGTCTAGAGAGCCTTCAGGGAGTCCTCGAGGGCCTCGGCCAGGAGGTCGGCGTCCTTCTTGGCCAGGCACAGGGGAGGCTTGATGCGAAGGACGTTTCCGGCCATCCCTCCCTTGCCGATCAAGACCCCGCGCTCCTTGGCGAGGTCCAAAAGCCTCAGGACGAGGTCCGCGGCCGGCTCCAGGCCCTTCTTGTCCTTGACGATCTCAAGCCCCAGCATGAGGCCCTTGCCTCGCGCCTCTCCGGCGCAGGGGAAGCGCTCGCAGAGCCTTTCGAGCCTTCCCAGGAGATAGCCTCCCAACTCATGGGCGTTCTCCCCGAGCCTCTCTTTCTCCAGGACGTCCAGGACCGCGCCCGCCGCGGCCATCTGGACCGGGGAGCCCCCGAAGGTGTTGTAGTGGAGCTTGCCCTTGATCCCGGAGGCGATCTCCCGGGTCGTGATCACCGCCCCGATCGGGTAGCCGTTGGCCAGGCCCTTGGCCATGGTCACGATGTCCGGCCTCACTCCCCACTTCTCGATCCCAAGGAAATTTTTGCCCGTGCGGCAGACCCCGGTCTGGACCTCATCCGAGATGAAGAGCCCTCCGTGTCTTTTCACGACCTCGTAGGCCCCGGGGAAGTACTCGGGCTCAGGCACGATCACCCCCCCCACCCCGTTGATCGGCTCCACGAAGAACCCGGCGATCCGGCCGCCGGTGGAGGTGCGGAGTATCTCCTCCAGCTCCGAGACGCACCACTGCGCGAACTGCCTGGGGGTGGTGCCAGCGGGCCTGCGGAAAGTGTAGTCGGCCGGGGCGTGAACCACCCCGAAGGCATAGGGGGTGGAGTGCCTCCAGGGGGCCTGGCCTGTCAGGGCCATGGCCATCAGGGTCCGGCCGTGGTAGGAGTGCCTGAGGGCCGCGAACTCGTGGCTTCCAGTGTAGTTCTTGGCGATCAAGGCCGCGAGCTCGTTGGCCTCGGAGCCCGAGTTCGTGAAGAAGCAGACCTCGAGCTCAGGGTTGGCCGCCTTGACCCGGGAGATCAGCCTCTGGGCGTAGAGCCCCAGGGAGGGGTGCAGGTAGAGGGAGCTGGTGTGGAAGTACTCCTCCATCTGCTCCCGGATTTTCCTGAGGAAGTGGGGGTGGGAGTGGCCGATGGAGACAGTGGCCACCCCGGCGAAGCCGTCGAGGTACTTGCGGCCCTTCTCGTCGAAGACGTAGGCCCCCCGGCCCTTGAGGATCTGGACCGGCTGGGAGTACATGGGCCCCGGCAGGGGCATCACGTGCTTCTCGCGCAGGGCCATGACCTCCTCGGTCGAGGATGCGGGCAGTTCCCTCTCAACTGTCGCTGGCTTGGTTCGCATGCTTGCTCCCTGAAACCCAGATGCCCAGCCCCATCCCCAGCCCGGTCAAGAGCCCGTCCATGAGGACCAGGGGCTGCGCGAGAAGGCTCCTGGCCGGCAGGGGCAGGCGCAGAAGACCAGGGACAAGCCAGAAAAGCCCGAGCAGCCCCATATAGCCTCCGAAGGCCCCCGCGACCGAACCAAGGGCGCCCCGCCAGGGCCTTTTCCCGATCAAAGCTCCCAGGGCGAAGATGGTGCCCCAGACAGCGAGCACGAAGACGACGACCACGGCGTAGTACCAGGCGTCGGTCCCGCCCAAGACCGGATGCAGCCGCGCCAGCAGATAGACCC
>CAYLZQ010000591.1:0-1688 GCA_964388045.1 uncultured Elusimicrobia bacterium
GTCAGGAGACGGTGTCCGAGTGGCCGAAGACGGCTCCATCTCATCTCTCCAAGGCCCAGCAGGCTCTTGCAACAATTGGAGTCATGGTGGGGATGTTCCTTGGTGCCTTGGAGTCCACGGTGGTCAGCGCGGCCATGCCGACCATTGTCTCCTCGTTAGGCGGGCTAACCATCTATAGCTGGGTCTTCTCCAGCTACCTCCTGACCTCCACCGTGGCGGTGCCGCTCTGGGGCCGACTCTCGGACATCTACGGCAGAAGGGGCCTGTACCTGCTTGGTACCGCCCTCTTCCTCCTCGGCTCGGCCCTCTCCGGCCTCTCCCGCTCCATGGTCCAGCTCGTTCTCTTTCGGGGCCTTCAAGGCTTGGGCGCAGGGGCACTTCTCCCCTTGGGGCTGACCATCGTGGGGGAGATCTACCCACTCGCGGAGCGGGCGAGAATGCAGGGCTACATCAGTAGCGTCTGGGGTCTGGCCAGCATCGTGGGACCGGTGACAGGAGGGTATCTGGCTGATCACTTCTCTTGGCGATGGGTTTTCTACCTCAACATTCCCTTCGGCTGCTTAGCCGCCTTGATCGTGGGGCTCTCGCTTCAAGGCATCAAGCCTTCCAGAAGGAAGGTCGCCATTGACTATTGGGGGGCCTTGACCCTGACTGTCTCCATCACGCTTTTCCTTCTCTCTCTAATCCGGAAAGGCCAAGCGGCCACGATGCGGCCCACCTTCGGCATGCTCGGGCTCTCCCTCTTCTTCCTTGTCCTGTTCCTTCGCCTCGAAAAGCGCTCCGAAGAGCCGATCCTTCCGCTCTCCCTCTTCGCCAACCGGCTCTTCCGGTCAGCCTCCCTTTGTGGGTTCCTGGCCGGGATGGCCATGTTCGGCGCCATCGTCTACATCCCCCTCTTCGTCCAGGGGGTCATCGGGACGAGCGCCACGCAGGCGGGAAGTGTCCTCATGCCCTTTACCCTGGGCTGGGTCATCTGCTCGCCCTTTGGCGCTCGCCTCCTCCTCAGGGTGGGCTCTCGTCCCACGGTTCTCTTGGGGGCATCGCTCCTGAGCCTGGGCTTCCTCCTCCTGACTCAGATGGGCCTTCAGACCACTTGGTTTGGCGTCGCCCGCAATGTGGCCATCGCGGGGGCCGGGATGGGTTTCATCATGGCGCCCCTTTTGATCGCCGTCCAGAACGCGGTCCCTCGAAGCCAGCTTGGCATTGCCACGTCCGCCAACATGTTCTTTCGGATCATCGGCGGCGCTATTGGCGTGGCTTTGATGGGAGCGGCGATGGGAGCCGTGATGCATGGGGAGCTTCAAGCCCTTTCCCGGTCCGGCCTGGCGGGAATCTCTTCTCAAGAGCTGGGCACGCTCGTCCAGGATCCGGATGCCGTGGTGAACCCCGCCGCGCGGGCTGCCCTCCCTTCGGCTGTCGTAAGAGCACTTCAAGCTGCCCTTGGCCACGCTCTCTATGGGGTGTTCCTGATCGGCCTCGGGATCGCCTTTTTGGCCGTGCTCTCGGCCTGTCTCATCCCGGCTGGGCTGCCCCAGGGTGATGAGCCCCACTCTCAACGCGGCCCTTCAGAATAGCCTGCCCCAGGAAGGAGTGTCAGGTATGAACAGAAGAAAGGGGTGGATTTCTCTAAACCAAAGGGCAGGGGCCTCCCTCCTGATCATGATCCTCCTCTCGTCCTGGGTCTTCGC
>CAYLZQ010000592.1:0-1686 GCA_964388045.1 uncultured Elusimicrobia bacterium
GGCCTTGAGGCTTGCCTGGGATGTCCTGGGGGTAGGGCCTTCGCGGCGGGGCAGGGACTTGAGCTTCCTTGAGATCCAAACCCCGGACTTCGCCTTCCTTCACGGGCGCCTGAGCCTCCAGGCGAGCCTGGAGGCCTCCGGGCTCTCCGGGGAGCGCCTGGCCCTGCGCCTGTCGCGGCGGGAGAAGGACTCCTGGTCCCTCGTGGAGGAAAGGCTGCTTTCCGTCTCCGCCCCCTACGAGGTCCTCTCCGCGACCCTCTCGGCCACGGCCCAGTCCCTGGGCTCCGAGAGCTACCGCCTGGAGGCCGTCGCCTCCAAGTCCCTCTCGCGCTCCCGGGAGTTCCGGGTGGAGGTCATACGCCAGAAGTACAGGATCATGTACCTCTCCGGGAGGCCCAGCCCCGAATACTCCTTCCTGCGGGAATTCTTGAAGTCGAACCCCAACCACGAGATGGTCTCCTTCGTGATCCTGCGCAACCCGGAGAATCCCACTTTCGTCCCGGACCAGGAGCTGGCCCTGATCCCCTTCCCGGCCGAGGAGATATTCGTGCGCAACCTCTCCCAGTTCGACCTCTTCATCCTCGAGAACTTCTCCTACACCCGCTTCAACCTCCCTGTCTCCTACCTCGCCTCCCTGCGCAGCTTCGTGGCCCAGGGAGGGGCCCTCCTGGTGATGGGCGGGGAGAACGCATTCACCCGGGGCGGCTACCGCGCGACTCCCCTGGAGGATATTCTTCCGGTGACCCTGGCCCGGAGCTCCCCGGATTACGTGGTCGGCTCCTTCAAGCCCAGGCCCGCCAGCCTCACCCATCCCCTGGTCCAGCTCTACGAAACCCCCCAGGCCGCGGCCGCGGCCTGGGAGGCCCTCCCTCCGATGGAGGGTTACGCGCGTTTTGACTCCGTGCGCCCGGGATCGAGCGTCCTCGCGGTCCACCCAGGCGAGCGCGCCGCCTCAGGCGAGCCCCTGCCCGTCATGGCCCTGCGCGACTACGGCCGGGGCAAGGTGATGATGGTGAGCTCCGACTCCACCTGGAGATGGAGGCTGGGGGGGGCGGCCGATTGGAAGATCGCGAGCTTCTACCCCCGCTTCTGGACCAAGGCCGTCGAGTACCTGACCGGGAGCCTGGAGCTCTCCAAGGTGAAGTTCGCCCCCCTCCCGGACCGCCTCCCGGCGCGGGAGCCTGCGGTCCTGAGCCTCAGGGTTTTCGACGAGGGCTTTGTGCCCGCAGACCCGGCCCAGAGCGAGGTCCGCTCCTGGCAGATTTACCGCCTGGCTGGGCGGACGGTTGCGCGATGTGCTCCACCCCTCGCGTCAAGTGGGGCAGTACCACCGCTATCTCCAAGACGTCCACACTGCCTTCAGCTAAGGGGCGGTAGGGCTGTCCGCCTGCAGCTATCTCCACAACATGGGCTTAGAGGCCGTCACGGAACTCGTATCTGCGCAGTCTCGCACTCTCGTCGACCATTTCCCCCTGTTCACCGGCGACGGTGTGGATGGTCTTGCGGTGTTCCTGACCGGTCTGCTTGCCCTCGGCGACGGCGGGCCCATCCTGGATGAAGTACTGAAGGGCCGGTACCGCCCTCATAAGCGGCTGCTCGATCATACGGCGCGAGTAATCCGGCGTGAGCCGGCCTTCGCATTGCTCGACGAAGAGAAGAAGCCAGATTCGCCGCTCGGACCACGCC
>CAYLZQ010000593.1:0-1684 GCA_964388045.1 uncultured Elusimicrobia bacterium
TGGACGCGGATCCCGGGATCAGGGAGGTCCTGCGCCGGGAAGAGGAGCAGCTCAAGTGGGAAGAAAAGATCTCGGAAACGGCCAAGCCGGGGCATAGGCCTTGGGCCGAGTCCATCGGCCGAATGAGGATCAGCTTCCATCCCTACCAGCTTGAGGGGATCGTTTTTGCCGCGAAGAAGCGCCGCGCCTTCATCGCGGACGACATGGGGCTCGGGAAAACCGCGCAGGCGATCGCCACGGCCCTGCTCCTCAAGGAGCTTGGCCAAGTCCGGCGGGTTCTCGTGATCACCCCGGCCTCGCTCAAGTTCCAATGGAAACAGGAGATCGAGAAGGTCTGCCAGGCTTCGGTCGCCATCATCGCGGGAAGCGCCAGGAGCCGCGACGAGCAGTACCGAAAGGGGGGGGCCTTCTTCACCCTGGTCAACTACGAGCTCCTCTACAGGGACCTGGACCAGATCCTGGCTTTCGAGCCGGACATGGTGATCCTGGACGAGGCCCAGAGGATCAAGAACTGGGAGACCAAGATCTCCCGCACGATCAAGCGCCTCAGGAGCCCCTTCCGCCTGGTCCTGACCGGGACTCCGCTCGAAAACAGGCTCCCGGAGCTCCTCTCCATCGCAGAGTTCCTCAATCCCAGGGCCCTGGGAGCCCCCTGGAAGCTCGTCCCCACCTACGCCCAGTTGAACGCCGAGGACCGGATCGTGGGCTACACGCGCCTGGACCACCTGCGGGAGCGCATGTCCCGGTTCCTCATCCGGCGCTCGCGCGCGGAGGTCCTCTCCCAGCTCCCCAAGCGCACCGACAACTGCTTCTGGACCCCCACCACCCCCGAGCAGCAGGAGGTCGAGCGGGAGCTCGCCGTGCAGCTTACGCGCCTGCTCAGGAAATGGGACAAGTTCAAGCGCCTGACCCGCGAGGACATCCAGCGCATGATGGTGATCCTAAACACCATGCGCATCGTCTCAAACGCCTACGGCCAGTACGACTGGAAGCCAATCGAGCTCGAGGTCCTGACGGCCAGGCGCCTCTCGGCGGACCTCAAGAAAAGAATCGGCTCCCCCAAGCTCGAGGAGTTCGCCAGGGTGATGACGGATCTCCTCGAAAACCCGGCTCAAAAGGTCGTGGTCTTCAGCCAGTGGGAGCGGATGCTGCGCCTGGCCGACCTCCACGTCCGGGAGCTCCTCGCGGCCTGCGGCGCCCGCTCCGTGGTCTTCTGCGGAGCCCTCTCCCTCAAGAAGAGGGCCGAGGAGGTCCGGCGCTTCCTGGAGGATCCCTCCACGAGGGTCTTTTTTTCCACGGACGCGGGAGGGGTGGGCTTGAATCTCCAGCAAGGGGCCAACTGCGTCATCAACCTCGACGTCCCCTGGAATCCGGCTGTCCTGGAGCAGAGGATAGGCCGGGTCTACCGCATGGGCCAGAAAAAGTCCGTCCAGGCGATTCACTTCGTCTCCTCGGAATCGGTCGAGCAGAGGATCTTCGGGCTCGTGGCCCAGAAGAAGGCGCTCTTTTCAGGGGTCTTTGGCGAGGAGACCAAGGAGGTCCGCTTCACCGCTGAGCAGACCGCCTCCTTCATAGAAAAGATGAAGAAGATAGCGCCCTCGGTCTCCTCCGCCGAGGAGGAGGAGGAGGAGGAGGGTCAAGCGCCCGCCCCTGCGCCCGAGGCGCTAGACGCTATGAGGATTTC
>CAYLZQ010000594.1:0-1681 GCA_964388045.1 uncultured Elusimicrobia bacterium
AGATACTGAGTGACGAGGACTGCGAGAAGATCTGCTGTCATGAGCCTGGTCATGGGCCAGCCTATTGGACAGTGACGAGGTTCGAGTGCCGGCAAGAGGGCTTCGAGAAGCCTGCCGGCAAATGCGAGCTCATCTGTTGTCGGCTTTCCGGGGAGGTCCTGGCCCGCTCCCGGAGGGGGAGCTGCGACGACGCGGAGGGAACCGCCCTGGACTTGGAGCAGTGCGAAAGCCGCGCTGCAGCCAGCAACCCGCTGTCCAACAAGCTGATCTGCTGCTTCGATAGTCTGCATAACACCTATGAGATGAAGCGGGCCGACGACTGCCTCTACAGGGGCGGCCGGCCCGCCGCCGACCCTGCCAAGTGCGGGATTTAAGGCCTACGGCCTAGGCTCTTGAGGAACTCCCTGATCCTCTTCTCGTCTCCCTGGTCCGAGGGCTCGTAGAAGCGGACAGGGTCAGGCAGGTACTCCTGGGGGACATAATGTCCTGGGAAGTCGTGGGGATACTGGTAGCCTTTGCCATGGCCGCGGCTCTCCGCGTCGAGGTTCGGGTCTCGCAGGTGGAGGGGGACCTCCCGGGCCCGGCCCTTCCGGACCTCCTCCAGGGCCTTGTTGATCGCGAGGTAGGCCGAGTTCGATTTCGGCGCCGCGGCCACGTAGACCACGGCCTGGGCGAGCGGGATGCGCGCCTCCGGCATGCCCAGGACCTCGACCGCCCGGAAGGCCGCCTCTGCCACGAGCAAAGCCCTGAAGTCAGCGTTCCCCACGTCCTCGGCAGCGCAGATCAGGATCCGTCTTGCGATGAAGCGGGGGTCTTCTCCCGCCAGGAGCATCTTGGCCATCCAGTAGAGGGCCGCGTCAGGGTCGGAGCCCCTCATCGCCTTGATGAAGGCCGAGATGTGGTCGTAGTGCTCGTCGGACCTCTTGTCGTAGCGGATGGACCTCCTCTGGATGGACTCCTCGGCGGCCTGCAGGGAGACTTCCCGCGCTCCCCGGGGATCTGGAGGGGTGGAGAGGGCGGCGAGCTCCAGGGCGTTCAAAAGCCTGCGGGCGTCCCCGCCGGACATCCGCAGGAGGTGCCTCTCCGCCTCTGGGGCGAGCGCAAGGTTAAGCCCGCCCAGGCCTCTTTCCCTGTCGCCCAGGGCCCTGAGCAGGATCTCCCGGAGGGCGGCCTCTGGGAGGGGCTGAAACTCGAAGGCCGTCACCCGGGAGAGGAGGGCGGCGTTCACGTAGAAGGAGGGGTTCTCCGTGGTCAGGCCTATGAGCAGGACGTCCCCCCGCTCGGCCGCGGGCAAAAGCACGTCCTGCTGGGTGCGGTTGAAGTGGTGGATCTCGTCCAAGAGGAGGAGGGTCCTGCGGCCTCGGCTTCCCAGGTCGTATTTGGCCTGTTCGAGGAGCTTCTTCAAGTCCGCGACCCCGGCCACGACCGCGTTCATCTCGATGACCCGGGCCTGGGCGCTTTGGGCGATCACCCCGGCGAGCGCGGTCTTGCCGCAGCCGGGAGGGCCGAAGAATAGGGCCGAGGAGAACCTCCCGGCCTCTATCAGGCGCCGAAGCATCTTGCCCGGCCCCAGGAGCTGCTCCTGGCCGACGAATTCGGCCAGGGCCCTCGGGGCCATGCGCGCCGCGAGGGGCTTCAAAGACTCCGGGGTCTCGGCGGGGGAGAGCTCCGGCAGGTCGAG
>CAYLZQ010000595.1:0-1680 GCA_964388045.1 uncultured Elusimicrobia bacterium
TCAAAAGGGCTATTCGTCCTGGAGGGAGGGGATTGGAGGCCGGTGGTCAAGGACGACCTGAGGGAGATCAAGGGGGCGGCCTTGTCCGGCGGGAGCCTTCACGCCATCACAGACTGGGCCCTCTATGAGCTCCGCGAGGGGCGCTGGAGGGAGAGCCTTCGATTCGGCGGATTCAGCGAATTAGCCAGGCAAATCGCGCTCATCGGAGGCAGGCTTTACGCGGCCACCAGCCGCAGGCTCTACGTCCACAAAGACGGGGATTGGGAGCCCGTTCATGAATTCGAGCAATTCAAGGATTTGAACGCGGTGGCCCGGTGGGGAAACGGGCTCGTCCTGGGAACCAAGGAGGGCCTTTGGAGCCTGCGCCCCCCGGAGCCAGCCGTCGGCCGGGATTGGAGGGAGGGGATCCTCTCCGAGCTGGCCCCCTTCCTGGAGGGCGCGGAGGCTGCCGCCGCAGCCGCTGATCCGGAAGGCCCCCTCCTGAGGCCTGACGACGGCCGGACCCTGTTCTCAGGCTTTCCGGGAAATCCTTAGCGCGTTCCGCCGGGGTCGCTCCTTCGCTTCTCAGCTCAAGCCGCGGATCGAGCGGCGCGGCCGTCTTCCCGGAGACGTTGACCGCCTGCCGCATGAGGTCGCCTTCCTGCCCTGACAGCGCGGCCCCTCGGCCCAGGCCGGACCTTGGTGGTCTTAGAGCCTCTCCCTGCCGGGGCCGGCTCCCCGCCCCGGCGGCCGAAGGCGTCACTTGAGGGCGAAGAGCAGGTTCAGGCCTTCGGAAACCCGGCCGATTTTCTCCATGGAGAGAGCCCCCTTCCTGTCGCTCAAGAGCGCCTTGGAAACGGTGTAGATGTCTCCGAGGCTGACGACTCCCTCCTTGGACAAGCCTTCCGCCTTTCCCACTGGGATTTCCAGAGGGATGCCGCGGACCGTCCGCGTGATCAAGGCGACCACTATGTTCTCGCGCACCGCGTTGATCTCAGTCCGGCTCAGGATCAGGACAGGCCTGCTCTTGACCGGCTCCGGGAAATCGCAGTAGTGGATGTCGCCTTGCCTCGGGCCGGTCATGCGCCGGGCTCAGGACCAATCCTCGAAGACCTGGCGGCCCATGGCCGCTTTGAGGATGGGACCCGCTTGCGTCTTGCCGGTCTCGGGATGTTCGAGATAGCCTCGGAGACAGGAGCTGAGCGCGTTCCAGTCGCTTTCGAGCTTCTCATAGCGCTTGACGAGCTCCCGGACAAGCTCGCTTCGGCTCTTGACCCCAAGGCGTTTTTGGAGGAGCCCCAGGTGTCTGAGCTCCTGGTCCGTCATGGATATTCCGATGCGCTGTAACATAGTCTTAAATGAATACTAAAGTAATAATTAAGTATACATCGAGCCTGGGCATTTGTCAATGCGCGCGCCTGGCGCGCCTGGCGCCACGAGCTATTCCTTGAAGAGCCGCCCCTGAAATTGGTTTAATATATCCACGTCGATGCCAGACCGGCAGGAAGGCGGGTGAGGCGCCAGACCTGGGATCGCAAGGACCTGCTAGGGCTTGAGGAGCTGAGCCCTTCCGAGATCGAGACGATCCTGGACGAAGCCGCTGCTTTCAAATCCTCCCGCAAAGATTCCCGAACCCTCGCAGCACGTGGCGCCCTGGCGCCCTCCTTTAGCGCCGCGGCGCCAGTACGCTCGCTGCCGCTC
>CAYLZQ010000596.1:0-1678 GCA_964388045.1 uncultured Elusimicrobia bacterium
ACCCCCTTCGGTCAAAAACCACCGCCACGTGTTGCGGGGGCCTCCCGTTAAACAACGCCTCCTTTACCCCCGAAAACCCCCGCTATGTTGCGGGGGCCTCCTTAAACAGGCAAAAAATCACCAGCGCCCAGGCGCAGGCCGTTCAAGAAATCAGCAGCGGGAAGCGGCTTTTTCCCCTCAGGTTGAACCGTGAGAAGCCACAGGGAACTGCCGCCCCCACATTCTATCAAAATCCCTCCGTCCCGTTCAACGCTGAGGATGGCCCCCCAGCGGTTGAAGCCGCCTGCCGGGACGGCCCCAAGCCGGGTCTTGAGAACCAGGAGCCGCAGCGGCGGGGTCTTGAGATCCAGGAAGGCCCTGGGCCAGAGGCTCATGCCCCGCACGAGATTGTGGATCTCGGCCGCGGATCGCGCGAGGTCGATGCGGGCGTCCTCCCTTTTGATCAAAGGGGCAAGGCTCGCCTCCCCCCTTTGGGGCTCCCGCCTGATGCGGCCGGCCTCTATCTCGGAGAGGGCATCCCCCAGGGCCCCAAGCCCGAGCCGGACCAGGCGCTCCTGGAGCTCTCCGGCGTCCTCCTCCGGCCCGACCTCAAGCTCCCGCGACAGAAAGATGGGTCCCGTGTCCATCCCCTCGTCGAGCCAGAAGAGGCTCACCCCGGTCCTGGCCTCGCCCCGCGCCAGGCTCCACTGGACCGGGGCCGCGCCTCGGTACTTGGGCAGGAGGGAGTAATGGACGTTGAGGGTTCCCAGGCGCGGGACTGCCAGGAGCTCGGGCTTGAGGATCCTGCCGTAGGCCACGACCACCCCCAGTTCCGGCTCCAAGCCCTTGAGCTCCGGGGCGATCCCGGAAAGGCTCACGGGATCGAAAACCGGAATGCCGAGCTCCCGCGCTCTGGCCTTGACCGGGGACTCGCGGGATTTGAGTCCCCTCCCTGCCGGCCGGTCGGGCCGGGTGACGGCCGCGACGACGGTCTCCCTCCCGGCCAGGAGCTCAAGAGTCGGCACGGCGAGCTTGGGGGTCCCGTAAAACAAAACCCTCACGCCCAGCTCTTCTTGAGGTCCTTGAGGATGGCCATGACCTTGAGCTTGTCGACGAAATCGAGATGGTCTATGAAGAGCCTGCCATCCAGGTGGTCGATCTCGTGCTGGAAGGCCCGCGCCAGGAGCCCCTCTCCGGTCATCTCATAGGGCCGGCCGGAGGCGTCCAGGGCCCTGATCCTCACCCTCGCCGCGCGCGAGACCTTGGCGTAGAGCCCGGGCAGGGAGAGGCAGCCCTCCTCCTCGCGCAGGCTTCCCTGGCGCGAGAGGATCTCGGGGTTGATCAGGACCAGGCGCTGCGGCTTCCCCTCGGGCCTCACGTCGATGACCGAGATCCTCAGGCTCAGCCCGATCTGGGGAGCGGCCAGGCCCACGCCCTTGGCCGCGGCCATCGTGGCCCACATGTCCTTGAGGAGGCGGGGCAGGTCCTCCTTGATCGCGTGGTAATCGACCCTCTCCGAGGGCCTCTTGAGCACGGGCTCCCCGTGCTTCGTGATCCGGAGGATGGCCATCGGGACCGGCTACTGGACTTCCTGGCTGCGTACCAGATCAAGGGCGGCGGCGGGAGTGGAGAGGCGCGCCAACTGCTCGATGAGGGAAGGCTTGAAAAGGGCGGAGACCCCGCGCAGGAGCGCCAAGTG
>CAYLZQ010000597.1:0-1678 GCA_964388045.1 uncultured Elusimicrobia bacterium
CTGTCTACAACCTTGAGGTCGAAGCTGACCATACCTTTCTGGCGGGCTTTTTGGTGACCCATAACTGCCAGAACTGGTTCACCAGCCAGGCCCTGCGCGATCCCGCGGCCCTGGCCCCGCCCGAGGAATGCGCCCCCGCGGACCTGGTGGAGTTGGCCCTGCGCCACAAGGCCCCGGTCATCGCCTCCACCTACAACGAGCCCCTGATCACCAGCGAATGGGCGGTGGGGGTCTTCAGGGAGGCCAGGGCCGCGGGCCTCAAATGCGCCTATATCTCGAACGGAAACGCGACCCCTGAGGTCCTCAAGTACCTCAGGCCCTGGGTGGACTTCTACAAGGTGGATCTCAAGGGCTTTGACGACGCCCGCTACCGCCGGATCATGGGCGGGGTCTTGAAGACCGTCCTGGACGCGATCGGAAGCCTCGTGGCCATGGGGTTTTGGGTCGAGATCGTGACCCTGGTCATCCCCACGGTCAATGACTCGGATTCGGAGCTCCGGGGAATCGCCCGCTTCCTCGCCTCGGTCTCCAAGGACCTTCCCTGGCACGTGACCGCCTTCCACAAGGACTACAAGATGACCGACCCGGAGAGCACCCCGCCCGAGACCCTCATGCGGGCCGCCGAGATCGGGAAGACGGAAGGCCTCAGGCACATCTACGCGGGCAACCTTCCAGGGGAGGTCGGGGACTGGGAAAACACGCGCTGCCCCGCCTGCGGCGAGCTCCTGGTCGAGCGCCACGGCTTCGAGGTCCTGCGCAACAGGCTCAGGCTCGAGGGCTCCCGGGGCTTCTGCCCCAAGTGCGGCCAGGCCATCCCGGGCGTTTGGGCCTCTTGACAGACTCATCCCAGGAGGGTATCCTCTTGCCAGGCATCCGCCCCAATCAAACCTAAAAACGGAGGAAAAATGAGAACAAACCCCTTGCTGCTCCTGGCCGCTCTGCTTTCAGGGCCCCTCTGGGCCCAAGGCCTATCGGAATCCGCAGCTCCACCTGAGGAGACCCCATCAGGGACCCGGCCCGCCGTTCCCGGGGTGCGGCCTGCCATCCCGGGAAATAAGGCCGCCCTGGAGGCGCGGGAAATTTCCCCGGGACACAAGAAGCACCAGAGAAAGCATAGGCGCCACCACAGGAGGGCCGAGCGGCTCAAGGATCGCGGGGAAATGATGGAAAGGCAGGGCGAGCATTCCCAACGCCGGGCTGAGCGCCTAGAGCATCAGGCGGAACACGCAGAGCGCCGCAGGGAGATAAGGAAGCGCCACGACCAGGGCCTCCACCGCGGCGAGCACCGCGAGCGTCAGCGCAGGCCCTAGAGCGATCCAGGAGGACCAAAGCGGCGCTCGCCAAGCTGGAGAGGTTCGACCGAATCCCAGAGAGCCGGCGGCGGCTTTGACCTTATCATCCGCAGAGGACGGTGCTCATAAGCGGAGCTGGAAAAAGGACACAGAGTATCTCCGCGTTCAAGTGGGCAAGAGCCTCTGCCGGCAGTTGTGAGAGGCCCCCTCTTGGTTTTCCTCCACCAGCCACTCTCGCCATCTCCAACGCCTCCAGCCTGCGGCACGCGGCAAATTCTCTCATACCATGCCTCCTGTCGCTTCCCGAGAGAAGCGCCTCTTGTCTCAATAATGATTCTCTCGTAAAAAGTCCGGGCGCTTGACGATGGTTTTTGAGCGCGCACTCC
>CAYLZQ010000598.1:0-1677 GCA_964388045.1 uncultured Elusimicrobia bacterium
GCCGGCATCGTGATCATCGTTTTCGGGCTGCACCTGACCGGATTATTGAGGATCAACTTTCTCTATCGCGATAAACGCTTCAACAACATCCAAAAGCCGCGCGGAGTATGGGGCTCTTTTGTGCTTGGCCTCGCATTCGCCTTTGGGTGGACTCCATGTATCGGACCGATCCTCGCGGGGATTCTCACGATTGCGAGCACCCAGCAGACCGTGAGGCAAGGGGTGGTTCTCCTGGCAGTCTACTCCATGGGATTAGGCCTGCCGTTTCTGTTGACGAGCCTCGGCATCGACAGGTTCCTATCTTTTTATAGCAGGTTCAAACGTCACTTCCATGCAGTCGAAGTTGTCAGCGGAGTCCTGGTCGTTGCCATCGGCGCTCTGATTCTCACCAACAACTTTGCGCGCTTGGCCGGTTGGTTTAGTTTCTTAAACCGCTTCGCCCTGTAGCAGGAGTTCAGCAGTTTCACAATGGGCAGCGAGAATGTACAACGATAATGACTCCAATATCTCTGGGCCTGCAGAGCCCATTCAACGTATGGACATGAGCACAGTTCGTTTGACTCAATACTCCCACGGGGCGGGTTGTGGTTGTAAGATCTCGCCGAGTGTACTCTCGGCCATCCTGCAACGAGTTCCCCCTCAGGCCCGCGACCCTCGTCTGCTGGTTGGCTACGATACCCGAGATGATGCGGCAGTGTTTTTGATCGACGAAAATCAGGCCGTTGTCAGTACTACGGATTTCTTCATGCCGATTGTGGATGATCCGTTCGATTTCGGCGGTATTGCGTCGGTGAATGCAATAAGCGATGTCTATGCAATGGGCGGAAAGCCGATTATGGCTATTGCGATTCTCGGCTGGCCCGTCGGCAAACTCGATCCTGCAATCGCCGGCGAGGTGCTTCGCGGCGCCCGGGATGCATGCTCGCGAGCAGGGATACCGCTGGCCGGTGGGCATAGTATTGACGCGCCGGAACCGATCTTTGGTTTGGCGGTAACAGGGTTGGTTCATCCCTCTCGAATTCGATTGAACAGTCTAGCTCGAGCCGGTAATGAGCTTTATCTCACAAAACCGCTCGGCGTCGGCATACTGACCACGGCCCAGAAAAAGGGCGTTCTCAGGGATGTGGACTTCCGCGTTGTACGCGATCTCATGCTGGACCTTAATGATATCGGCGCCGAATTGGGCAGTATCGAAGCTGTCAGTTCCATCACCGATATCACGGGTTTCGGCCTTCTTGGACATCTTATCGAAATGTGCGAGGCCAGCGGCGTGCACGCGGAAATCGAATTTGCGAAAGTCCCTAAACTGGAGTCGCTGTCACGATACATCCCCGAAAAGACTTTTCCCGGGGGGACCGCTCGCAATTTCGAAAGTTACGGCCACAAAGTGAGCCCTCTAACTGAAGAACAAAAAAGTGTTCTGTGCGATCCCCAGACTAGCGGTGGTTTGTTAATTGCGGTCGCGTCTGAGAACCAAGACGAATTTCTCCGGATTGCTGCAATCAGAAAGTTGGACTTGAAGCCTTTCGGCAGGCTTTTCAGCGAAGGCGCCTTTAGAGTTACCGTGCACTGACGTCCGTACGATCTGGCTACTATGTGAGCTACGGTGCGCGCTAATTATTTCAGGAGAAGGAAGGCGCCCGGTGGTGCCGCTGGTCTTCAAAACCAGTCTGGGGG
>CAYLZQ010000599.1:0-1675 GCA_964388045.1 uncultured Elusimicrobia bacterium
GGGGGGGCGGACGGGGTGTCCTTGATCAACACGATCAACTCTGTCATGGGCATAGACCTCGAGACCCTCAGGCCGAGATTCTCCGTGGACGGCCGGATCGCGCACGGGGGCTACTGCGGCCCGGCTGTCAAGCCCATCGCCCTGCACATGGCGAGCCAGATCGCGACCGATCCAGAGACCAGGGGCCTTCCCATCTCGGGGATAGGCGGCATCTCCAACTGGGCCGACGCCGTCGAGTTCATGCTCCTGGGAGCCTCCTCGGTGCAGCTCTGCACCGCGGTCATGCACTACGGCTTCAGGATCATCGAGGAGCTTGAGGCAGGCCTGGAAGACTGGATGGAGAGGAAGGGATTTAAAAGGCTTGGGGACTTCATCGGGAAGGCGGCCCCGAGCGTGGTGGATTGGAAGAAGCTCAACCTCCACCATAAGACCGTCGCGGTCATAGACGGGGACAAGTGCATCTCCTGCGAGCTCTGCTACGTGGCCTGCAACGACTCCGCCCACCAGTGCATTGATGTCGCTCGCCATGTCACTCGCCCCCATGTCACTCGCCCCCCCCACGGGGGGGCGAGTAGCGGGGGGGATAAGAGCCGTTTAAATAGGATTCCTCATGTCGTTGAGGAGGACTGCGTAGGCTGCAACCTCTGCGCCATCGTCTGCCCTGTGGAGGGCTGCATCACGATGAAGGAGGTCAAGACGGCCTCAAAGCCCCTCTCCTGGGAGGAGTATACGGCCCGGGGGATGAAAGGCTACCAGGAAGTCTACAAGAGGATGCACGGCTGATGCCCCCCGAGACCGACAACCTGCGCCTGCAGGAGCTCTACCAAGCCGACCAGAAGGACCGGGAGAAAGTCTACGACTCGCCCGAGGCCCTCAGGGAGCTCAGGCACAAGGACGCCATGCGCAGGACCCTGGTCCTGGAGATGATCTCCCGGGGGGAGGTGAACACCCCCAACGACCTCTACCACGCCTCCGTCATCCTCCAGCACGCAACCCTGCCCAAGGACTTCCTAGCCGCCCATCGCCTGGCCACCATGGCCGCAATCCTGGGCCACCGGGCCGCCCGCTGGCTGGTCGCGGCCAGTCTCGACCGATTCCTCATGTCCGTGGGCCTGGCCCAGGTCTACGGGACCCAGTTCGAGCGCAACCCAGAGGAGAACAAGTACCAGCTCAGGCTCCCGATGGACGACTCCGGCCTCCTGGGCTTCGAGAAGAAGCTCTTCAGCGTGCCCCCCGTGACCGAGAGGCTTGCGCAGCTCAACTCCAGGATCCAAGCGAGGTAAGGCCCATGCCTAGAACCGTCAAGTGCGGACTCATCCAGACCTCCTGCGACTGGTCCCCGGCCAGATACAGCCTCTCTGAGATCAAGAAGAGGATGATCCAGAAGCACATCCCCTTGATCGAGAGGGCGGGCCGCCAGGGGGTCCAGATCGCCTGCCTCCAGGAGATATTCTACGGCCCCTACTTCTGCGCCGAGCAGGACCCCAGGTGGTACGAGACGGCCGAGCCCGTGCCCGGGCCCACCACCGAGCTCATGCAAAGGCTGGCCAAGAGATACCGGATGGTTCTGGTCGTGCCCATCTACGAAACCCCTTTCCCGGGGACCTACTACAACACGGCAGTGGTGATCGACGCGGACGGCAAGGTCCTGGGCCTCTACCGCAAGAACCACATC
>CAYLZQ010000600.1:0-1670 GCA_964388045.1 uncultured Elusimicrobia bacterium
CCCCGCGCCTGCTACGACGAGTCCAAGCGCCTGGGGGAGACCCTCTGCTATGTCTTCCACGAAAAGTTCGGGGCCCAGGCCGTGATCGTGAGGCCTTTCAACGTCTATGGGCCAGGCATGGCGGAGACGGACTACCGGGTCCTGCCCAACTTCGCCGGCCGCATCAAGGCCAGGCGCCCCTTGAAGATCTACGGCACGGGGAGGCAGACCCGCACTTTCTGCTACGTGACCGACGCGGTAGCGGGATTCCTCAGGGCCCTCCTCCTGGGAATCCCCGGCGAGGCCTACAACATAGGAAACCCCAGGCCCGAGATCTCTATGGTGGGGCTCGTCAAGAGGGTGGAGGCCGTGCTGGGCCCAGTGCCCTACGACCTGGTGGAATACCCGGACAGCTATCCGGCCGACGAGCCCGCCCGCCGCTGCCCGGACATCACCAAGGCCAGGCTCCAGCTCCGCTACCAGCCCAGGGTAAGCTTAGACGAGGGCCTGCGGCGCTTCTTCAGGTGGGCCCTGGCCGCCTACAGCGGGGCTGCCGCGCGCTGAATCACGAGCGGCTCACCGCCGGCTCCCTCTGGGCCAGGATCCGGCGCAGGACGTAGCGCAAAACCCCGCCGTGACGGTAGTACTCGAGCTCAAGCGCGGTGTCGATGCGCGAGAGGACCTTGAAATCGGCCGCCCGGCCCACTTCCCCTGCGGCCTTGACAGTCAGCTCCCGCCGCGGCTTGAAGCCTTGGGCAAGGCCTGAAATCTCGAAGCTCTCGAGCCCGGTCAGCCCCAGGCTCCGGACCCCCTGGCCCGGCAGGAACTGCAGGGGCAGGACCCCCATCCCGACCAGGTTCGAGCGGTGGATGCGCTCGAAGCTCTGGGCGATCACGGCCACGACCCCCAGGAGGGCCGGGCCCTTGGCTGCCCAGTCGCGGCTGGAGCCCGAGCCGTATTCCTTCCCCGCCAAGACGACCAGAGGAGTTTTGGAGGCAAGATACCCTTGGGAAGCCTCGAAAATCGACATCCGCCTTTTTGCAGGGAGGGAGAGGGTCACCCCCCCAGGCACGTCCACCATCAGGTTCCTGATCCTGATGTTGGCGAAGGTGCCCCGGAGCATCACCTCGTGGTTGCCCCTCCTGGACCCGTAGGAGTTGAAGTCCTGGGGGCCGACCCCCTTCTCCTGGAGGTAGCTCCCGGCCGGGCTGTCCTTGGGGATGCTCCCGGCAGGGGAGATGTGGTCGGTCGTGACCGAGTCACCGAAGACAGCCAGGGCGCGCGCGCCCGTGATATCCGAGAGGGGACTTGGATCCAGGGCCATGCCATCGAAGTAGGGAGGCCGGCGCACGTAGGTGGAGGAAGGATCCCAGGGATAAAGCTCGCTTGCGGCCGCCTCCAGGGACCGCCAGAGGGGGTCCCCTGCGAAGACGTCCCGGTATTGCCTGAGGAACATCTCCCGGCTGACTTCCCTGACCGCCTCGGCCACCTCCTCGCTGGAGGGCCAGATCTCCTTGAGAAAAACCGGCCTTCCGTCCCCGCCAGTTCCCAGGGGCTCCCGGGTGAGGTCAATGTCCATCCTCCCGGCCAGGGCATAGGCCACGACCAGGGGAGGGGAGGCGAGGTAGCTCGCCTTGACCAGGGGGTTGATCCTGCCCTCGAAGTTGCGGTTGCCGGAGAGGACAGCGACA
>CAYLZQ010000601.1:0-1669 GCA_964388045.1 uncultured Elusimicrobia bacterium
TGCCTTGATCGGGCTTGACCGCCGGGAGGAGGCCGTGCGCATCCTTCAGTCCGACCTGGCCGTCTTTCCCCAAGACCCTGCCCTCCTCGAGACCCTCGAAAAGTTTCCCGGTCTTAATAATGATGAAAAGTTCGCCGGTTTTAATAAGGAAGAAAAGTTTGCAGGTTTTAATAAGGAAAGATCTGCTCCAGGGTCTTTTCCTCGAATTCCCCCAGCTTCCTGACCTCCTCCAGGGCCACGCGCCCTCGGTCCCCGAGGATGAATAAGGTCATGGGTTTTTTCTTGAAGCGCGCGGCGAAGGCCTTGAGGTCATCCAGGCGGTACTTGAGCAGCCTGGCGAAGCGCGCGGGACGGGGGTCTCCTCCCGTGATTCCCTGGTCCTCCCAGCCCATCAGGGCCGGGGCCACGTTGCGGAAGGTGAGGGGGTTGGCGCGGTAGTTCTCCTCCATGGCCCTCGCCGTCTCGCGGAAGCGCTTCTCGTCGAAGGGGGGGGATTCAAGGAGCCGATGGAGGAGCCTCATCCCCTCCACGGTCTTGTCCGCTTGGCAGCCCAGTCCCCCGATCAGGTGGTTCTCGTCTCCCCTGTAGCCCGCGAAGCGGTAGCCTCCCCAGGAGTCGTAGGCGAGAGACCGGGCCTCCCGGATCTCCTGCCAGACGACCGAGCTCATGCCTCCTCCCATGTAGTTGCTGAAAAGAGCGTAATCCAGGATCCGCTCCGGGTCCAGGATCTCGTCCGCGGCAAAGAGCCCGGCCAGGGACTGCACCATCTCCCGGTGGGCGAAGTAAACCCTGGTCCGGGGAGGCTTCTGGAATCGCAGCGGGACGTGGGGGGGCGGATCGCGGGTGGGGCGTGAGGACTCCAGGAGCTTCGCGATCTCCCCGGGGCTGCGATTTCCCACGTAGGCCGTGCGGCGCTTGGTGGAGAGGGTCTCCTGGATGAGCCCCTTGAGCTCCTCCGTGCTCAGGCCGCGCAGCTCCGCGTCCGAGAGCTCCAGGAGCACCCCGCTCTCCTGGCCCCTCTGGGCGAACTCCCCCAGGGCGTGGTAGACGTAGTCCGGGTTCTTCTTGTTGTCCTGGTGGGCCCCGAGAGCCACCTCGACCATCTTCTTCAAGGTGTCGGTCGCTATGTTGGGGGACTCAAAGCGCGCGAGCATGAGCTCCAGGGAGGGCCAGAGGTTTTCGTTCAAGCCCCAGATCGTGACCCCTGACTCCTGCTCCCCGCAGGAGTAGCTGACATGGGTTCCCAGCCGGTAGAGCCTCTTCTTGTATTCCTCGGCGGCGAGGTCTCCCGCGCCGGAGAGCTCCAGGAGGGAGTAGGCCGCGCAGAGCCTGCGCTGGTGGCGGCTGCCTCTCTCGAAGGCGAGGCTCAGGGAGAAGAGGTCGTTGACCGGGTTTTGGACCGCGTAGAGCCTGCCCGAGGGGAGGGAGGCGAGGGCGTAGTCGCGGCCCTCCAGGAGCCAGCGCGGCTCCTGGGGCAGGGCGGGAAGGGCCAGGACCTCGGCCGCGAAGCGCGATTGCCGCGCGGGGTCGATTGCGACCTGGGTGATGGGGGGTTTGGCGATGTTGGGGATCTCGGGCTTGCCCTTGCGGCGCAAGGCGACCACCCGGTCCTCCCCCAGGTACTTGCGGGCCACCCGGAGGACCTCCTCCCGGGCCACCCGGCGCAGGC
>CAYLZQ010000602.1:0-1668 GCA_964388045.1 uncultured Elusimicrobia bacterium
CCGGGCCCTGGGCGAGATGGGCGCCGAGGTCTGCGCCCTCCTCTGCCCCCCGCGCGGAGAGGGCTCCCCCGCCTCCACCCCGGAGCCGGTCCGGATCAACCTCGAGCGCGCCAGGCAGGCAGGGGTGGAGGTAGCGCCCCTTGCTTGCCTCAGGGAGAGGCTCGCCAAAGCCGCGGTGGCCCTGGACGCCTTGCTGGGGACAGGCTCGAGAGGCCGGCCCTCGGGTCCAGTCCTTTCCATGATCCAGGAGTTGGCCGCCTCAGGCAGGCCTGTTCTCTCCGTGGACCTCCCCTCGGGCCTGGACCCGGACACCGGGGCCCACGGCGGGGCCGTGGTGAGGGCTGCCGAGACCCTGACCCTAGGGCTGCCCAAGAGAGGGCTGCTGGCTTACGAGGCCGCGTCCTACGTGGGAAGGCTCAGGGTCCTGGACATCGGCTACCCGCCCGAGCTGATCCGGGAGGAGTTCCGATGAAAAAAGCCTTGGTCCTCGCCGGGACTCTTCTGGCCGCGGCCTCCTGGCAGGCCTGCAGGAGGCAAAGGCCCCCGGCGCCCAAATACGCGCTCCTCAAGACCTCCAAGGGAACCGTGACCTTGAGGCTCTTCGCGGACAAGGCCCCCGTGACCGTGGCCCACTTCATCGGCCTGGCCTCCGGGACCAAGCCCTGGCGGGATCCCCGGGACGGGAAGACCAAGTTCCAGCCCCTCTACGACGGGGTCCTCTTCCACCGTGTCGTCCCTGGCTTCGTCATCCAGACCGGGGATCCCCTGGGCAACGGGACGGGGGAGATCGGCACCGCCGTTGCCGACGAATTCCATCCGGACCTGCGCTACGACCGGCCGGGGCTGGTCGGGATGGCCAACTACGGCCCGAACACCAACGGCAGCCAGTTCTTCATCACCCTGGCTCCAGCCCCCGACCTCGACGGCCGCCATACGATCTTCGGCGAGGTGGTCTCCGGCCTGGGGGTCGTCAAGGCCATCGCCGAAGTGCCGCGGGACACCGCGCACGAGATCGACCGCCCCTTGAAGCCGGTGTTGCTCGAGTCGGTCACGATCGCGGACACGCTTCCCTGACCGCTGAGCTGCGGCGGCTATCAGTAATTTCCTCATCGGCCGCCGTTGGCTCAAGCGGTTAGTTATGGCCTTTTCCCTTTTGCAGCTTTGGCTTCTCGAACTTAGGCATAATGCGCTTCATGAAACCATCAAACAATGGCACGGTGAATGCGGTGTCACCGTGTGCAGGACTAAAAACCATGCCTTTTGAGATCAACGTGTTACGCATCGGCGCCACTGTACTGACCTTCTTGTCTAGCAATTGAGCTATATCGCCAGACCGGTGGGGTCCGGGCCCAAGCTCCGCCATGGCGCGCATGTACTTCTTCTCTGCGGGAGTCAGCCGGTCAAAGCGTACTCTGAAAAAACTGTTGTCGAGCGCCGCTAGAGCAGCAGTTGTTGCTCGGCCCGCATCTTCGGCCCTGATCGGAGACCTGTCCGCAAGGTCCCAACTCTGCTTTCCCCATTCTTGCAAGAAATACGGATATCCTTTCGTCTGCTCCAAAATCGCCTTGACCGCTTTGTCCTCATACTTTGCACCTTCTTTCTCGGCGGGCACACACAACGCTGCACGAGCCGCGGCTTCATCGAGACTATCGACAAATACAAACTCGA
>CAYLZQ010000603.1:0-1667 GCA_964388045.1 uncultured Elusimicrobia bacterium
TTGCCTTCGATCATCCGCTGCGGGTTACGCGGGTCGATCCAGAGGTCGTGGTTATCGCCGTGGGGGGTGGTGAGCTGCGTAAAGGTGCGTCCACCATCGATAGACTTCCACGCCTGGATATTCAGCACATACACCGTGTCGGGGTCCTGCGGATCGGCGAAGACATGGCCGTAATACCAGAAGCGCAGGCGCAGACTGCGGTCCTCGCTGAGCCGCTGCCAGGTGGCGCCGCCATCGTCCGAGCGGAAGAGCGCGCCGTCCTCGGCTTCGACGATGGCCCACACGCGGCCGGGCCGGGCCGGGGAGACGGCGACACCGATACGCCCTTGCAGGCCAGCGGGGAGACCGGGGTTATGGGTCAGCTCCGTCCAGGTATCCCCGCCGTCCGTGGATTTGTACAGGCCGCTGGCGGGGCCTCCACTGCTGAGGCTCCAGGGGGTCCGGCGGGTTTCCCAGATGGCCGCGTACAGGATACGTGGGTTGTGCGGGTCCAGAGATAGGTCGATGGCGCCGGCGTTCTCGCTGCGGAATAGCACCTGCTCCCAGTGCTGCCCGCCGTCCTTCGAGCGGTAGACCCCCCGCTCTCGGTTCGGCCCGAAGGCATGTCCCAGCGCGGCCACGTAGACCACGTCGGGGTTCTTCGGGTGCACGCGGATGCGCGCGATATGTCGAGTGTCCGCCAGCCCCAGGTGCGTCCAGGTCTGGCCGCCATCGGTTGATCCGTAGACGCCGTCGCCGTGGGAGACGTTCCCCCGAATGCACGATTCGCCCATCCCCGCATAGATCACGTTCGCGTCGGCCTCGGCCACGGCGATCGCACCCACGGCGGCCGTGCGAAAGAACCCATCCGAGATATTCTCCCAATACATGCCCCCATCGGTGGTCTTCCACACCCCTCCGGCACAGGCGCCGAAATAGAACACCAGCGGCTCCGACGGGTCGCCGGCCACCGCCACGACCCGGCCCCCCCGATAGGGCCCGATACACCGCCATTCGAACGCTCGCAATACCTGTGCATCGACCTTCGGCCACTCAACCGCCGGTCCGGCCGTCGCCGCCTGAGGGTGGCCCGCCGCCGCGCGCGCTTCTTGTTCGTGTGCCATCGTCCTGTCTCCTCGTGCGAGCGTTACATGCCCGTGCTCTGCAAGCCCTGTAGAGTCCGTAGATGATAGACTTGACCCAGATGCATGAAGCCGTGCCCGATGAGGATCTGGCGCACAGCCCGCTGGATCGGGATCTCGCCAAAGGGCAGGATGCGAACCTGGCGCTGCAGCTCTTCCTCTGTCGCAGAAGCAAGCCAGCCGTCCGTCGCCTGCCAGACGGCACGCTGGTAGGCCATCCACTGCTCCGCCGGCGGCAAGCGCAGGCGAAACGCCTCTTCCGCCGGCATGCCAGTGCCCTGAGCGGTGCGGGGGAGCCCAAACGCCTGATCATAGCCACCCTGGACCCACACGGTGGGTTTCCGATTCTGGAAGATGAACTGCACCACGTTATCCTCGGTGCGCACGTAGTGCCAGACGATAAAGCCGATGTGATTGCCTGCGTTCGGGCGGTAATGCATCTGCTCAGGCGTCAGATCGGAGACGGCGTCGTCCCACTGGGTGTGTTGCGGCTCGATGGACTCACGGATGAAATCGATCAGCATAGACATCGGCACTCTCCTTCTG
>CAYLZQ010000604.1:0-1665 GCA_964388045.1 uncultured Elusimicrobia bacterium
TGGACGGGATCGTGGACATCTCGAGCGCGGTCTTCGGGAGGCTGGCGGCCTCTGGCCTGAGGATCGGCCCGGGCGCCGTCCTCACCAGCCTCTCCACCTTCACCTTCTCGGGCCCGCTCTTCCCAGGAACCACTGCCGTCAACTTCTACGCTGGCGGCGGCCCCTTCGTCTCCACTTTCACTGGAGTGGGCTTCGTCCACGCCAACATCGCAGTCAACGTGAACGCGACCGGCCTGGGCGCCTCCTCCCAGATCACAATGCGCGCGGCCTACGGCGCCAAGGCCGGGCCTTCCTTCGAGAACGATCCCGGGGGAGTCGTGGCCTGGCCGGACTTCGTCCCAGGCCTGAGCTTCAGCTTCACAGGGACCTTCGCGGCAGGAGCTGTCATCGCCAGCTCCAACGGGCAAAACGAGGTCGGCCAGCACGTCCTCATCGACACCAGCACGGCCGGAGGGCCTTTCCTTTATGTCCTGTTCCGCTCGACCAGCGGCCCTCTGGGAGAGGAGCCCGACCAGGCCGCGATCGTCAAGTACAACTCGGACGGGGTCATGCTCGCCTCAGCCGCCCGCCAGGGCAACGGAGGCGGGGACGGTTTTGCCTTGGACGGGAGCGGGGGCCTCTACGTGGGCGAGAGGGACCTGGGCGCGGGCGATACCACCCTGGCCTTGAGGATCGCCAAGTACGACTCCAGCCTCCAGCGCGTCCAGGAGCTTTCCGTGGACGCCTCGACCGCGGGGCCGATCATGAGGCTGGGGGTCTCGGGGGGATTCCTCTACTCCCACAACGACGGGACGGGAGGGGAGGGAGCCAAGACCATCAAGTACACCCTGGGGCTGGTCGCCGTGGCCACTGCGTCCTCATCGGGTTTTCCGTTCGCGGATGCCATGACCTTCGATGCCTCGGGCAACGTCTACGTGGCCGTGAGCACGGACAACGTCCCAGGGACCGAGAAGCTTTTGCGCAAATACGACGCCAACCTCGCCTTCCTGTCCTCGGTGGATGTCTCGGGCCTCTCCCCGGAGCCGCCTGACCTGGCCTTTTCCAGCTCCAGCCTCTACCTGGTCTCCATGGACACCTCCGCGACCTCGATCTTCCTCCGGAGGTTCGGCGCGGCGAGCCTGACTTACTCCGGGGACTCCTCCACCTTCACCAACGTCACGGGCCTTGACTCAGAGCTGGTCGGGATCAAGGCCGGCCCAGATGGGAATCTCTACGTGGTGGCAGCGGCCACCGGGCCCACGCTCACCAACAAGGACTACCTGGTCTTGAGATACGACTCGAGCCTGGCCTTCGTCTCCTCAGCCACCTTCGCCGCCCCTGCCGGCATGGACGACCAGGGCGTAGGCCTGGCGGTCGAGACCTCGAGCAAGGTCTACGTGACCGGGGCTTCCGACGTGGGCCCAGGAAACTTCAACGCCCTCACGGTCAGGCTCAACCTGGGGCCAGCCGCAGGCCCTCCCCCAGGCCCGGTGACTGTCTTCTCCACTTCTGTCCCCATGGCCTCCGCCTTCCTGGGGCAGAGCGCCACCGATGAGGAGATGATGAGCCTGCGCCTCTGGACCCAGGGGGGAAGCGTCACCCTGAGCTCGATCACACTGAGCCTCTCCGGGGACGCCCCGGCGGCCCAGATCCAGGCCAAGGTCTTCAAGGACTCGGATCAGGACG
>CAYLZQ010000605.1:0-1661 GCA_964388045.1 uncultured Elusimicrobia bacterium
GCAGGCCTGCTCGCAGTAGCCGCAGCGGCTGCATTGGCTGACCGCGTCGTAGGTCGCGCGCTCGCCCAGGTCCGTGATCAGACGACCCATGGTCCGGCCCATTTGGTTTCCTCTATTCTCCCGCGAAGATCCAGGGGTTGAGGAGGTTGCGCGGGTCAAAGGCCTGCTTGAGCCTGCGGTGCCAGGGGCCAGGCCTAGGAAGCCCCGGCACAGACGCGGCTGAGGAAGTCCTCATAGCGTCTAGGCCCGGCCTGAAGGGCTCGGGGCTGGGAGAAGCCGAGAACCCCTCCTGGGGCCGGGCGTAGAGCTTGAAGGTGACCTCCAGGATGACCCCAAGGGCTCCCCAGGAGCCGAGGAGGAGCCTCGGCACGTCGTAGCCCGCCACGTTCTTGACCACCTTCCCCCCCAGGTCGGCCACGCTCCCGTCGGCCAGGAGCAGGCGCATGCCCAGCAGGTCCTCGCGCAGGCCGGGCCTAGGAAGGCCCGGCACAGACGCGGCTGAGGAAGTCCTCATAGCGTCTAGGCCAGGCCAGGCCTTCGTGGCCAGAAGCCCGCCCAGGGTGCCTCCGGTCCGAGGCAGGCGCACGAAGAGTCCCTGCCTGGCCAGCTCCGCATGGAGGGCGGCCGGGGAGATCCCGGCCTCCACGCTCACCGTGCAGTTCCTCGCGTCCAGGTCCAGGATCCGGTCCAGCCCGGCCGTCTCGAGGCTCACGAGCCCCTCGGGCCTCCCCCCCAGGCGCGAGCCGCTGCCCACGACGGCCATGGCGCGGCCGGCGGCCGAGGCTTCCCTCACCCGGTCCACGAGCCTCCCCTGGGCGCTCAGGGGCCTGGGAGGAGGACGCCGCAGGAGCCCCGGCCCCTGGGACTCGCGCGCGAGTGGGAAAAGCTTGTCCGGGTTGGCGATGTCGCCGGGGTCAAGGGCCCTCTTGATCCTGCGGAAGAGCTCCAGGGTTTCAGGGGAGAAGAGCCAGGCCATGGCCGCCCTCTTGTCCGAGCCGATCCCGTGCTCCCCCGCAAGCGAGCCCCCGAGCTCCACGCAGGCCTGCAGGATCTCGCGGCCGGCGGCCTTGACCCTGGCCGTCTCCGCCGCGTCGCGCTCGTCGAAGGCTATGTTGGGGTGGACGTTCCCGTCCCCGGCGTGGAAGAGGAGGGCCGCGGTCACTCGGTGTCTGGCCGTGATCGCTCGGATGCGGCGCGCGATCTCGGGGAGCTTGTCCCGCGGCACGACCCCGTCCTCCACCAGGACGTTGGGGGCCAGGCGCGCGACCGCCGCGTAAGCCCCGCGCCGGCCTTCCCAGAGCCTCTCGCGCTCGGCCGGGTCCACCGCGGAGCGCGTCTGCCTCGCCCCGTGCCTGCGGCAGAGCTCCTCCACGGCCCGTGCCTCCTCCCCGACATCCCGGAGAGGGCCGTCAAGCTCGATGAGGAGAACAGCCTCGGTCGCGGGGTAGCCCGCGTGGCTGTAGGCCTCGACCGACTCCACGGTGGTCCTGTCCATGGCCTCAAGCGCGCGCGGAAGGATCCCGCGCGCGATGATCTCAGAGACGCACTCCATGGCCGCTTCGATGGAATCAAAGCCCGCCAAAAAGGTCGTGATGCTCTCCGGGACGGGCAGGATCCTAAGCCAGGCCTTGGTCTCCACCCCCAGGGTCCCCTCCGCCCCT
>CAYLZQ010000606.1:0-1659 GCA_964388045.1 uncultured Elusimicrobia bacterium
CGGGCCCAAGGCCTGCCCCAGGATCAAGCGCGGGCCCCACGAGTCCTATTTCAGGTGGGCGGGATGGCGGAAGTAGCATGAGAAGAATTCTCTTTCTCTTGATTCTGGCGGCCCCGGCCTCAGCCCAGATGGGCGGGGCCCAGTCCCCTGCCTGCGAGGAGGACGCCAAGGCCGCCTGCGAGGAATGCTGCAAGAAGAGGGCGGCCAAGGTCTACAGGAACATCTGCGAGGAGATCTGCCAGAACTGCGGGGGAAAGGAAAACTGCGAATGCCCCAAATGCCCGGTCAAGTGCCCGGAGCTGGAGGGGGAGCCTCCGGAGAGGCCGGAGAAGAAGAAGAAGAAAAAGCAGCACGCGGGGGTTCCTCAAGCCTGCGACCAGAAGAGCGCCTGCCAAGAGGCGGCCTCCCTCCAGTTGGCCCTGGCTTCAGGGCCTGAGGAGCTTGCCGAGGCGTGCGTCAAGGCCCTGGACCAATGCTACGAGGGGCTTAGAGAGGCTGCCGCGCGGGAGGCGGCCGGCGGGGTTGCCATGAGCGCGGGGGGAGGCGCGGCCGCGCCCGCAGGCGGCGTGGCCATGGCTGAGCCCGAGCTTGACCCTTGCTCTCCAAGGAAGCTCTGCAAGAAGCTCTTTGAGGAAAGCAAGTTCTCAGGCCAGGAGGCTCTGGCCATGGCCGAGGCCTGCGACGAGGCCCTCAAGGCCTGCGTTTCCGAGACCCAGGAGCAGGAGCAGCCCCCTGCCATGGCGGCAGGGGGGGGCGGGGGAGGGCCGGCTGCGCAAGCGCCCGGGATCGTGGCCATGGCGCCGGAAGTTCCTCAGAAGCCGCCGCCCCCCCCCAGGACGAGCGCAAGGCACCCGGACCACGTAGGGTCCAGGATGGAAAGGGAGTGCGAGCTCTTTGCCAAGGCCTGGGCCAAGGAGGATATGGAGGAAAAGGGGAGCCTGTCCTTGCCTGATCCTGAAGAGCAATACCTGGCTCTGGACGAAGCGGGAAAGGAGGAGCTTGAACCTGAGGGGTTCGAGGAGAAGAAGACCCGCTGCGTGGAGGTGACGATCTCGGCCGCGCCTGAGTGCTGCGACTGCGACTTTGACGGAGGGGCCTGCGGCCGGGCCGCCTGCGAGCATGCGGCCAGGGTGACGGGCAAGCCCGAGCTTTTGGCTCATGCGGAGAAGCCCGAGCTCTTCGGGGTCTACGGGGATTGGAGAGTCCCCCTGGGGGGCGACGGGAAGATGATGGACCCTGAGACCTACAGGAAACGCTATTGGGCCGCGCATGGGGGCAAGGCTCCAGGCGAGATTCGCGAGATGCCCCCTGAGCTTTACGCCAAGCTCCACCAGGCCAAGCAAGCTGAAAACTTAAGGTTCGCCGCGCGCGATGGGAAGCTCTTCCTGCTCAAGGATTTCGACCAGGCTGCGAGCAAAGAGGAATACCGCTGGATGTATCAACTATTCATTCAGGGAATGGGGATCGATCCCAAAGGCGTCATGACCCCTGAGGAGTATGCCCAGGGAGAGGTTCAGATCAAAGTGGAGGGGCCGCGTTTTGCCCTGGTGGGCGGCAAGGCGGTCCCCTTGAAGGGCGACCGCGGCATGCCCAAGCCTGAGGAGCACCGCGCCCTCCTCCAATCCCTGGAGGGCCGGCCTGAGGCTCTTCTGGCTCCCA
>CAYLZQ010000607.1:0-1658 GCA_964388045.1 uncultured Elusimicrobia bacterium
CCCCCGAAAACCCCCGCGGCGCCCTAAGGAAGATGGGCGCCTGTCTTGCGGGGGTCTCCTGATGACAAGAGAACGCATGGCAGAAGGCCATGCGCGGCGTCCATCATACGAAATATGGACAAATGTGGTATACTCCGAGAGAAGCGATCATTCCGCACCCCGGGAGATTCGGCTATGGTCACAGGACTGGTTTTGGTTCGGCTGATAGCGGGCAAGGAGAAGCAGGCTCTCGTCAAGATCAAGGAGATCAACGGGGTCTCGCACGTGACCGCGGTCTTCGGGCGCTGGGACCTCGTTCTCGACATCGAGACGGACGACCTAGCCACCCTCTCCAACGTGGTCGTGCGCGACATCCGGGCCGTGCCCGGGGTCCTCTCCACCGAGAGCCTGGTCACGACGGCCATCTAGCCCACCTCATTGGAACCCGTCCTCTCAGTCAGGGGCCTGCGCACCAGCTTCCGCACAGACGAGCACGTCGTGCGCGCCGTGGATGGGATCTCCTACGACCTCCACCCTGGAAAGACCCTGGCCGTGGTCGGCGAGTCCGGCTCGGGCAAGAGCGTCCATGCCCTCTCGATTATGCGCCTTCTCCCCGAGCCCCCGGCCAGGATCGAGGCCGGGGAGGTCCTCTTCCAGGGCCGGGACCTCCTGAGGCTGGGGCCCGAGGCCATGCGCGAGATCCGCGGCAACCGCATCGCCATGATCTTCCAGGAGCCCATGACGAGCCTCAACCCAGTCCTCACGGTGGGCGAGCAGATCGCGGAGGCCGTGGTCCTGCACCAGAAGGCCGGCCCCGCGAGGGCCTGGGCCAAGGCCGTGGATCTCTTGAGGAAGGTCGGCATCCCGCATCCCTCGGAGCGGGTGCGGGACTATCCCCACCAGTTCTCGGGGGGGATGCGCCAGAGGGCCATGATCGCGATCGCCCTCTCCTGCGAGCCCGACGTCCTGATCGCGGACGAGCCCACCACGGCCCTCGACGTCACGATCCAGGCCCAGATCCTGGAGCTGATGAGGGAGCTCCAGAGGGAGTACCGCATGGCCATCGTCCTGATCACCCACAACATCGGGGTGGTGGCAGAGATGGCCGACGAGGTGGCGGTCATGTACGCCGGCAGGCAGGTGGAGGAGGCCCCCATCCAAGACCTCTTCCGGGACCCAAAGCACCCCTACACCCAGGGCCTTCTGGCCTCCGTGCCCTCGATCTACTCCCGCCGCGAGCGCCTGGAGGCGATCCCGGGCCAGCCCCCCGAGCTCACGGAGGAGTTCAGGGGCTGCCCCTTCTGCCCCAGGTGCCCGGTCGCCATGGAGCGCTGCCGGGGAGACGATCCCCCGCAGTTCCACATGAGCGGGGAAAGGATGAGCAACTGCTGGAAGCAGGAGGAGCAGTCGCAGGAGGCGCGCCACAGATACGGGGCCGGCGGAGGCAAGGCCCCTCCCGCGAAATCCGTTCCCGGAGGAGCCCTTTGGAAGCCGTGAACCCGCTGCTCGAAGTCCGCGACGTGAAGAAACACTTCACGGTGCGCAAGGGCCTCTTCGGGGAGAGGGGGACGGTCAAGGCCGTGGACGGGGTCAGCTTCTCGGTCCGGGAGCGCGAGAGCTTCGCGGTGGTGGGGGAGCCGGGCTGCGGCAAGACCACCCTGGCGAAGCTGATCCTGGCC
>CAYLZQ010000608.1:0-1657 GCA_964388045.1 uncultured Elusimicrobia bacterium
TAGCCTCTCGAAGGATCTCCCGGAAGTCCACCTTTGGAAACCGTTCCTTGAGCAGAGACATCGCCCGTTTCTGGCTCATCTTGCCGAGGTCCACTGACTGCTCCTTGGCGGCAGCGCCGGAAGATTTGGGGCTCGTGGCCCGGGGTCTTTTGGATTCATCCCCCCGCCTCGCCTTTTTGGAGGCATGCGGCTCCTCTCGACCTTGTGAGAAAAGCCTGAACTTCATTTCGGGGATGGTCGCTCCGGTGACTTCCGGTTGTCTAAGAAGCTCGCGCAAGAACCTGCCGCTGGCTTCGATGCCGATCGTTCCCACAGCAAAGTACCGGACATATGCCGGCTCCTCTCTCAACTCCTCTTGGACGCGCCGCACCACCGTCTCTAGGAAGGCTTTGATGCGCTCCGCAAGAATCCGCCTGGCCTCGCGCTTGTCCTTGGATTCGGTCGCTTTTCCGATAGACTTCGCGTCGACAAACACCACGGCCGTGACTAGGCCCTGATCCCCTGCCTTCTCTATCCTCCCCAAAAGCTCGGGGTTGATGGACTTTTCTCCCTTTCCACCGGCGCTATTTTCCCGAGCCTCCAGATTCTCCTTGAGTTTCTTCGCAGCCTCGATGGCCGGCAGGGCATCCTGGTAGGCCTCCGGCGAGCCGATCTGGCGCAACGAGAGGATCGTCTCCACCCTCACGGCGAGGTTCTTGAGCAGGCCGCGGAGGTCTTCGGAGAATTCGGCGTCGCCGAGCCCGGCGAAGTAGTCAAGGCCTTTCTTCAGAGCCGCCAAGGCCTTGGAGGTGAGGCCCCCTATGGACATGGTCCCATCTTCGTTTTGCCTTATATCCAAGGCGCCCTTCTCCTCTTGCCGCATGTAGTAGTCGATCAGGTGCAGGGCCTCCAGGCTCTCGGCGTTTTGGGCCATGAGCTCGGCGCGCCGAGCCAATGCCTTGCCGGCTTCGACGACCGCCTGGAGGGAGTCCGCGACGCGCACGGCATCTCGGAGCTCTTTGAGCCAGAGCGCCTCCGAGAACTTCTCCAGGTCTTCCAGGTCCACGGCGACCTTGGCCGCGACAGCGAGGATGAGGTTGGAATCCCTCTGGAACGATGCCTCCGCATCTTGGGCGGCTTGGGAGGGGGCAGACTCGGGGTATTGCCCAGCGCCTGCTTTCTCCATCCACCCGACGAAGTCGGCGGGCTTGAGGGCCTGGGGATCCACCCCGCCCTCCTTCATGAGCTCGATGGCCCGCGCCGCGAGGCGGTCGGGGGCATTCCGGACGAAATCCAGTTCCAGGACCGAGGCCTTTCCGGGGCTCGGCTGTCCGGCCGGCCTGGGTCCCTGGCCCGCCGGCGCGGGCTTGGGCTGACTGACCGGTTGGCGGCCTCGCCTTAGGGTATGGGTCGCGCCAGTCGGGAAAGGGGATGGACCCTCCCCTAGAAAGAAGTCGATACCCGAAAGGAGATTCTCATAAAGAGGTTTGTCGGCAGCGCCGGGGTTCTGCTCGACATGGCGCTTGAGCGCGCTGCGCAGCCCGATGATCTCAGTTCGGGATAACAGGCGTTCCTTCGCTAGCCAGGGCTTGTCGCGGCAGATCTCGGCGGATATCTGGCCCCAGTGAAGGCCGCCACGCTTGCCCTGGTAGCGGATGCTGGCCGAATAAGTCTTGTC
>CAYLZQ010000609.1:0-1654 GCA_964388045.1 uncultured Elusimicrobia bacterium
GGGGAGGAGCCCGCCGCCCGCCGCATCGCGCGCTCGATCGCCCTGAGGCGCCAGAGGGCGCCCTTCAAGACCACGACCGACCTTGCCGAGCACCTGGCCCGGATTCTCCCCCGCGGGAAGATCCATCCCGCCACGCGCACCTTCATGGCCCTTCGCATGGCGGTCAACTCCGAGCTCGAGAACCTGACGCGGGGCCTGGAGGGGGTGCTTCCCTACCTCCAGCACGGGGGGCGCCTGGCGGTCATCAGCTTCCACTCTCTCGAGGACAGGATCGCCAAGACCCACTTCGCGTCCTTCGTCTCCGACGGGACGTGCCGATTTCTGGGCAAGGGAAAGGGGAGGCAACTGCTCACTCCCTCTCCCCAAGAGGTCGAGAGAAATCCGAGGGCCCGCAGCGCCAAGCTGCGGGTCGTGGAGAAACTATGATGAGATGCCAAGGGATGCTGAGGGGGTCCAGCGCCGGCCTGGCGGCCATCATCCAAATCGACACCACGGTGGGCTTCCTCCTTGACCGGCAGGAGGTGATCGATCTGGCCCGGGTCTCCCCCGCCGCCGACAAGGGCTACGTCTGGAGGCGAGTCTTCCTCAAGGGACACGGCCACCGGGAGTAACGATTTGGTGAGGCTCACTCGGCGGGGCCTCACCATGACTCTGGCTGGCGCCCACTCGGCGGGGCGCCTGCCGATAAAAGGGGAGGGGCCTCAAAAACCCCTCCCCCGATTTTAAGTATAATAGGTTTCATCGGTCGTCGTAATTACTCACCTCCCCCGCGGGGAGGTGAGTAGCCGAGGGGGCCGATATCTCCCCTCCCTACGGGAGGGGGAGGGGGTGGGGTTGAGGAACCTGAGTAGTTACCGGTCGTCATGAAAATTCCCTCACAGCAGACCCTGAGAATACTCTCCGCAAGCCTGGTGGTGCTGGCCCTGGTCTGGCAGCACATTCAGGCCACGCGCCTGGGCTACCAGGTCGAAGGCTCCCGCCGGCAGGCCCAGGCCTTGAAGGCGCGCATCGCCTCCCTCCGGGCGGAGCTCGAGTCCAGCCTCTCTCCGGCCCAGCTCGCCCTCCGGGCCAGGAGCAGGCTCGGGATGCAGCCTGCCTCCCCTGAATTCCTGCGCTTCCTGGATCCCTCACCCCTGCCCTCGGTTCGGGAGACCCTCCTGGGCCGCCTCCTCTCCTGGACTCTGCGAAATACCTGAACTTCCTGCCATGGAGATCCGTTTTCGCCTGGCCATGGCCGCCTCCGTCTGCCTGCTTGCCCTGCTTCCCCTGGTCGCGCGCCTGGCCCATCTCCAGATCCTGGAGCACCGCGCCCTCGAGACCAGGGCCTCCGGGGAGTTCAGCCGCAGCGCCGAGGAGGCCTGCCCCCGGGCCGAGATCATTGACCGCCACGGCAACGTCCTCACACAGTCCATGCCGGTCTGGACCTGCTTCATCGACAAGGCCATGGTCCGTTCCCCGGAAAGGCTGGCCGGCAGGCTCTCTCCCCTGGTGGGAATCCCCGCGGCTGAGATCCTGGCCCGCATCCGCGGGGTTCGGCGCTTCGTTTGGCTCAAGAAGCGCCTGGACTTCGCGGAGGCGGGGCGCATCGCCCAGGCGCGCCTGGAGGGGGTGGGCCTGACCCCGGGCCAGGAGCGCTTCTACCCCAACGGAGCGC
>CAYLZQ010000610.1:0-1653 GCA_964388045.1 uncultured Elusimicrobia bacterium
CTCCCTGCGGAGCCATGGAGGTCGTGCTGAAGAGCCGCGCGGCCGATCAGGTCCCCTCAAGCCCCCAGGATCCGCAATGGGCCCAGACCCAGGCCCAGGAGGTGCCCTTGATGCCCCAGCGCCTCGTGACCCCGGGAGGGGGCGCGGCCAGGACGCTCAAGGTGAGAGCCCTCCACGACCCCTCGCGCCTGGCCCTTCTTCTGGAGTGGCAGGACCCTAGGCCCGATGAGCTCCCCTCGGCCGCCGAGGCCTTCAGCGATGCCTGCGCGGTGCAGCTCCCGGCCCGCCTGGGGACCATGCCCTCCCCCTTCATGGGGGACCCCCGGCATCCGGTCGTCATCTGGCGCTGGTCCGCCGGCGCCCAGAAGGACATCGAGGAGGGAAGGCAGCCCCGCACCAAGGCCCGCCCCCACATGGCTCCTGAGCCGCACCCTGTCTACGAAAGGGAGGCGGAGGTCCTGGCAGGAGAGAGGGCCGGAAACGTCCTCTCGCGCAGGAACAGGAAGAGCCCGGTGGAATTCCTAGGCGCCATGGGGTACGGGACCCTCACGGCCTTCCAAGAGGAGCCGGTGCGGGGAAAGGGAGTCTGGAAGGACGGGTTCTGGCGGGTCGTCCTCTCAAGGGATTTAAAAGGGGATCCCGAGCTCGCCCCAGGCAGCCGCAGCCCCATCGCCTTCGCGCTCTGGGACGGCGGCTCCAGGGAACGAAACGGGATGAAGTCCGTCTCGGTCTGGCACTCCCTGGCCCTGGGCTATCGCCCAGGGCCCCCTTCCGAGCCGGTGGCCAGAGGCCAGCGAGTGTTCGAACGCTACGGCTGCGCCTCCTGCCACGGCCGGGGAGGGATCGGAGGGGTCACAAACGCGAACTCGCAGGGAGGGCTGGTGCCCCCCATCAACAAGGTCAAGGAGGGCTTCACGGAGGACGAGGTCAAGAAGGTCATCAGGGACGGCAGGACCTCTGAGCCTGAGGACAGCCGCGGACCCGCTCCTCCCTTGCACATGAACGCCTGGAAGGCGGTCATGGATGAGGGTGAGCTTGACGATCTGGTCAAATATCTCTTCAGCCTCCTGCCTGCCAAGAAAAGCGGGGAGGAATGGTAGGCTCCCAAAGCCCTTTGGCCGCAATGTTGCATAGTATAAAACGAGGTGATATGACATGCTGCCAAATATAGGATACGGCGAGCTGGTCATCATCCTGATCATAGCCCTCCTGATCTTCGGGGCTAACAGGATTCCCGAGGTAGCCAAGTCCTTGGGGCGGTCACTCAACGCCTTCAAGGCGGGGCTCAGGGAACTGCCGCAGGATTCCCAGGAAGCCAAGGACGACAAAAAACTTCCGGCAGAAGAAAAGAAGGCTTAGCTCTTTGCAGACTCCGAGCCCCAAGGCCTAAATCCCGGTCAGGACATGGCCCTGGGGCCCCTCCCGGCAGGTCCGGGGAGACAGGGCCGGTCCCGAAAGGGGCCGACCTCCCGCATCGGAAAGGAGCTCGGGTTCCAAGACGCCGGTTCCGATCCATCGCGGGGCCGGCGTCTTGCTTTCAGGGGTCGTTGTTTATCAGGAGGCCCCCGCAACATGGCGGGGGTTTTCGGGGGTGAAGGAGTCGTTGTTTATCAGGAGGAAGGAATGGCGGTTAGAATCCTGTTCTTCGCGCAA
>CAYLZQ010000611.1:0-1231 GCA_964388045.1 uncultured Elusimicrobia bacterium
GGGGAATGGGCTGTCGAAAAGGACGGCGGGAAGATCGGCACCGAGCTCAGAGAACCGAGCGGAAAGGTTTCCTTCGTCTCGGCTGCCGGTTCCGAGGGAGTTTATGGGAAGCTCGAGGATGGGAAGGTCTCCGGTTTGACGGGCTCGGGCAAGGTGGATCTAGGCTCGGGAAACTACGCCAAGGTGGAGGGGGGAAGGACCAAGAGCCTGGGCGTCAAGGTCGGCGGCAAAGTCATAGACATAGCGTTCGGAGCGGATGGAAAGCCTGTCGGATTTCAGCCCTCTCCCCTTCCCAGGGAGCTCGAAAAGTGCCTTGGTCCCGGTGGTTTGGCCTCTCCGGGAGCAGCCACTCGCCGGGATTCTCCAGGCGACTCCGCTCCGGGCCGGGAAAGGACAGGCCCTGGGAGCGGGGAGCCCGCCCGCTCTCCGCGCGAATCCCTCGACAGCCTAAGGAGAGGAGGGCCATGACCCCTAGAGCAAGGATTGCTGCAGGGGTCTTGGCCGTCTTGTCCGGGGTGGCTTCTCCCGTTTTCGCGCAGTGCGAATGTTCCGAGAAAGATCTGCTCCCAGAAGCTCAGCGCGAGTGTTGCAACCCGACAGGTAAGAAGGAGACAGATCGCTCCGAGAAGGAGCGAAACTGCGATAAGACCGTTGAAGCCACCATGGTTTATGAGCCCACAGATAAATGCCCTATTATTCATTGCAGTGTTTCATGCCCTTCTAAGGGCGGCGGTCCCCCTTGCAATCCGGGAAAGAGCGCAAGCCGGGCGGCGCTGGCCGCGGGATTTACGAAGAAGATACTGAGGGGAGGCTCGGTTCTGCTTGAGGGCGGGGGCTCGCTCAAGGAGGTCCTCTCGGACGAGGGTGAGAGGATCGTCGCGGCTTGCGGGAAGATGATCCAGAGGCATGCGATGTGCACTCGTGGGATCGTGGCGACTCCGGCGGGGGCGGGGGGCAAGCAGCCGGCGCCTCGGGGACAATCAGGCCTTGTCTTCTCCGCTGACCCATGCCAGCTGCCATTGGAGGAAGCTTGCCTTTCGCGCGCGGGAGAGGTCCTGGAGGAGGCGTGCAAGGGCCTTGACTCCCAGTGCGTCTCGATCTGCGCAGGGGTGATGCAGCAGTGCGACGAATGCTTCGATCCTTGCGGCGGACCTCCAGGCAAGCGGATGTGCGACTACGCCGCATCGCTGGGGGCGCCGGTCCAAGGCGGAGAAAAGGCCGGCGGCCAGGC
>CAYLZQ010000611.1:1241-1645 GCA_964388045.1 uncultured Elusimicrobia bacterium
CTCGAGCTCGGTGCGCGCCTCGAGAGACCCCTGCCAGGCCGCGAGGAAGCTCGCTCTTGACGAGAACGGCCAAAAACTGCAGCGGGAGTTCGCCCCTTCCGGGGAGTCCGCCGCGGCTTTTCTCGTGCTTCATCCAGGCAGGGAAGAAAGCCTCCAGGCAGGCGGGAAGCTCGCGCGGGAATACGCGCGCAGCCTCCCACGCCTCGGCTCCTCCGAGGCCTCGGTCGCCCTGGGGGCTTTCAGGGCCGCGAGCCAGTCGCAATTCGCCATGCTCGGCTCGCGGATTCTCGGCTCAAGCCACAGGGAGCAGGCGGCCCGTGTCCTCTTGGCCCAAAGGGGAGGAGGCTCGAATCTAGTCCAAGGACCGGCCCGGAACCTGGGCTTGGGAAGGCAGCAGCTCAAGA
>CAYLZQ010000612.1:0-1643 GCA_964388045.1 uncultured Elusimicrobia bacterium
GGCCGCGACGGCGCGCCGGGCGGCGGCGGCCGCGGCGGCGGTGGACGCGGCGGCAACCAGGCGCCGCCGGAAGGCGACCAGGAGCGCTAACGTCTCAACTCCCAATCCCAACTCCCAACTCCCAAGAACAACGAGCTTTTTGGGAGTTGGGAATTGGGAGTTGGGAGTTTGTGGATAGTTAGGAGTTGGGGATTGGCGCCCGTGATGGCTTGCGCGTGGCTCGCTACTCCCCTGCTCCGACCAGATTCATCCGGTTCAGGACGACGGTAATCGGCGGCGGAGGCGGGGGCGCATTCTTGGACGCCACAGTCCGCAGAATCAGAAACCGCTGTCCATCGGCGCTCACTGCGTAGTCGTCGGTGTTGAGCTGGGGTGTGAAGCCGATATTGAAGAGCTCGCGGGGGACCCCAGCGTCGATGCCGGCGCCGAACTTCATGTCGACCGCCATCATCGCGCCGTCCAGCGCCAGATAGTAGAGTTCCCGCCCATCCCGGCGCCACCGCGCCTGCGCGCCGCCCTCGGTCGAGATCCGGCGTTTCTGATCGGCCTTGGGAAACGACACGACGTACACCTCGGACGCGCCCGACTCGAGCGAATTGTAGGCGAGCCACTTCCCGTCGAACGAGACGTGGGCTTCATCCTTGGAGAACGGGGATTCCAGAACCACAATCGGCTTCCGGTCGCCGAAGAGTGGAAGGGCAAACACGGTCTGCGCGCGTGAGCCTGTGACCGACGAGTGATACACGATGTACTGGCCATCCGCCGACCAATCATCGAGGTACTCGATCTCCGGTGAGTCGAGGAGCGGCGTCTCTGCGCCAATCCCGTCTGCCCTCTTCTCGAAGATATCCGGGTTGCCCTTTTGGCCTGTGGCAAACGCGATTCGAAGGCCGTCTGGGGACCAGGCGACGTCACCCTGTAACGACGGATCGAACGTCACGCGCGTCGGAACACCCCTCTCCAGGTCCATGACCCAGGTATCGCCGTTCGCCGGCGTCGTTCGAGTATCGATCCTCGAGTAGGCCAGCTGTTTGCCGTCCACAGACAAATCGAAATTCCGTTGATACATGCCAGGTTCGGCGACCGTGGACAGGTGGCGGCCCGACCGATCGAACCAGGCGAACTCGGACTGGACGGCCTCGGGCGGCGGCCCCTGTCGAAAGACGAGTGTCCCGGTCTGCGAGACCGCAAAGGCGGCGCGGCCAGTGCCCGTGTTGAACGGAATATCGTCCGCGAGGCGCATCGGTTCTCCGGACAGGGACGTTCCGTCGAACGGTTGTGCGAACAACGTTCCCGCCCGATGGAACAACAGATAGCCTGGCTCCGCGTACAGCGGCATCGACTGCTCGGACACCACTCGGGTCGGCGGTTCCGAATCGAGCGAGCCCAGGTAGATCCCGCGATCCGCTTCGGTCCTCGACCACGCCAGGTACACGTAGCGCCTTCCATTTGGGAGGAACGTGGGCCACAGGTGCGCTGTTTCCTGTCGCGTGGCATCGAGCGCCGTAAGCGGCGTCGACTGCCCTCCCGAGGCCGGGGCGCGGTGCAACAGATTGCCGGAAGAAAAGACAATGATTCCGTCACGGCTCCATGTCCCGCCGGCGGCGCCTGCGACCGGCGTGTCGCAGATGTCGCGCGGAGGA
>CAYLZQ010000613.1:0-1633 GCA_964388045.1 uncultured Elusimicrobia bacterium
TCTGAAGCACGATCGAGACCCCGATCGCCGAGATCAGGGGGGCCAGGCGGGAGATGTGCCTCAAGGGGCGGTAGGCCAGGCGCTCGACCAGGACGTTTAAGACCCCGGAGCCGGCCATGGAGACCGCGAAGAGAAGGACAAGGCCCACGAGCCCCGAGGCCGAGCTCCCCAGCAGGCTCGCCAGGCCCAGGGCCATGAAGGAGCCCAGCATCAGGACCTCGGAGTGGGCGAAGTTGATCATCATGAGGATTCCGTAGACGAGGGTGTAGCCCAGGGCGATGAGGGAATAAATGGCCCCGAGGGTGAGCCCGTTTATGATCTGCTGTGCCAGCACGCGGAGAAACGATCAGGGAAGCCGAGGGCCCCGGACGAAAGCCGGGGATTTCTTGCCCATGCTACTGCACCGCCGGGAAGCTCCGGTCCTTGGCCCGGGCCTGGGTCATGGTGATGACCTTATTGGTGGTGTCCCCCTTCTCGTCGAAGACGGTGGTGCCGAGGAGCCCGCTGTACTTGATCCGGCGCAGGGCCTCGATGAGCTTGGCCCGGTCGGGTCCGACCTTGGCCAGGGCCTCGAAGATGATCTCAGCCGCCTCGTAGCCGAAGTGGTCGAAGGGCTTGATGTCCTCCCCGGCCCCTGTCCAACGCTTCTTGTAATCGGCCATGAACTCCTGGGCGCTGGGCAGCAGCTCGACCGGGATCCCCACGATCGTGAGGTAGGAGCCGTCGGCAGCCTCGCCGGCCACATCGAAGAGCCCCGGGGTCTTGGCCCCGTCCCCGGAGAAGAAGGGAGTCTTCATGCCGAGCTCGCGCATCTGCTTGACGATCAGGCCCGCCTCCGTGTAGAGGCCGCCGAAGTAAAGGCCGTCGGAGCCCAGCCCCTTGATCCGGGTGAGCAGGGCCTTGAAGTCCCTGTCTCCCACCGAGATCCCGTCCTCGCTGGCCACCTGCCCTCCCAGTTCCAGGAAGGTCTTCTTGAACTGCTCGGCCAAGCCCTGGCCGTAGGGGGTCTTGTCATGGAGGATCGAGATCCTGCGCTGCCCCAGCTTCTTGGAGACGAAGTGCGCGGCGAAGGCCCCCTGGACATCGTCCGTGGGGACCACCCGGAAGACGTTCCTTGGGCCGGACCAGTCCTGGGAGAGCTGCTGCCGGGTGACCTCTGGGTTGGTGGCGGCCGGCGATATCATCGCGACCGGCGCCCGGGCGTAGACCTTGGCGGCCGGGATCGCGCAGCCCGAGTTGTAGTGCCCGATCACGGCCACGATCCTGGGGTCCGAGACGATCAGGTTGGCGACGTTCACCGCCTCCTTGGGGTCCGCCCTGTCATCGAAGGGGGCCAGTTCCAGCCTGTAGGGGAAGCGCTTGGAGGCGTTGGCCTCCTCGACCGCGAGTTCCACCGCCCTGCGCAGGCCCTGCCCCTCTGTCCCCATGTCCCCGGTCAGGGGCACGGCCACCGCGATCTTGGCCACAGGCTCCTTGGCCCCGCAACCGAGGGCGGCAAGCAGGGCTGAGACGAAAACGGCTCTTAAGGCATGGCGTGCGTTCATGACCAAATCCTCCTTCATAATAACGCCTCCTTCACCCCCGAAAACCCCCGCGGCGCCCTAAGGAAGATGGGCGCCTGTCTTGCGGGGGT
>CAYLZQ010000614.1:0-1632 GCA_964388045.1 uncultured Elusimicrobia bacterium
ATGTGTATAAGAGACAGGCTTTGACCGGGAACCTCCCAAATGCTAGAATGTTCAATATTTGAACAAGGGGCGCTTCATGGGCGACAACGGAAAAATCCTCGCTGAAAAAGAATTCGTATTGATTCAGGAAATCGCAAGAAAGCCGGACCACACCCAGCGCAGCCTCTCGCAGAGCGCGGGGATGTCCCTGGGCACGACCAACCTCCTGATCCGGCGCCTGGCCCGCAAGGGCCTCATCAAGGTGACCCACCTCGACTGGAAACGCACCCAGTACCTTCTGACTCCCGAGGGGATGATGGAGAAGACTCAGAAGGCCTACCATTACACCCTCTACACGCTCCGCCTCTTCCGCCAGATCCGGGAGAACATGGCGACAGCCCTACGCGGGGAGTACGAGGAGGGAAGGCGGCGGTTCGTCCTGGTGGCCCAGGATGAGCTCCTGGAGCTCCTGCGCGACACGATTCAGGCCTTGGGCTTTGGGGACGCCTCCTTCGCCTTCTTCAAGACCTTCGCGGAGGTGCCGCCCGACGCTGAACTGGTCCTGACCGCGACCCTGGAGCCCACCCAGCCCGCAGAGGGCCAGCGCATCGTGAGCCTCGTGGACTTCCACAACACCGACTTCCGCCTGAGCTAAATGAACTGGAGAGGCGTGCGCGTCCTGGTGACAGGGGCGGGGGGCTTCATAGGCAGCCACCTGACGGAGGAGCTTGCCCGCCGGGGGGCCAGGGTGAGGGCCCTGGTGCGCTACAACTCGCGCAGCCACTGGGGCTTCCTGGAGGATCTCCCCCGGGAGCTCGCGCCCCGAGTGGAGATCCGGCCCGGGGACGTCTGCGACCCCTACTTCGTCGGGAAGCTCGCGGAGTCCCAGGAAGTGGTCTTTCACCTCGCCGCCTTGATCGCGATCCCCTACTCCTACGCGGCCCCCCAGAGCTTCCTCTCGGTCAACGCCCAGGGGACCTTGAACGTCCTGGAGGCCTGCCTGCGCCATAAAATAAAAAAACTCGTCCACACCTCCACCTCCGAGGTCTACGGGACCGCCCGCTACGTTCCGATCAACGAGGGCCATCCCCTCCAGGGGCAGTCCCCCTACTCGGCCTCCAAAATCGCGGCGGACCAACTGGCCGAGAGCTTCCACCGCTGCTTCGGACTTCCCGTGGCGATCGCCCGGCCCTTCAACACCTTCGGCCCCAGGCAGTCCGCGCGCGCGGTCATCCCGACCATCGTCAGCCAGGTCTTAAGCGGCAAGCCCCGGCTCGCCCTGGGGGACCTTGAGCCGGTCAGGGACTTTAATTACGTGGCTGACACCGTCGCGGGGCTCCTCGCCGTGGCCGAAAAAAAGAGAGCCGCGGGCGAGGTCGTCAATCTGGGCTCTGGAAGAGGACTCGCCGTGCGCGAGGTGGCTCAAAGGGTCCTGCGCCTGACCGGACGAAAAGCCTCCTTCAAGCGCGAGCCGGCTCGGGTGCGGCCGGGAAAGAGCGAGGTCCTGCGCCTGGTCTGCGACAACAGAAAGGCCGGGAGGCTTTTGGGCTGGAGGCCCCGCTTCTCCCTCGAGAAGGGCCTTGAGGCCACGATCGCCTACATGAGGGGCCGCCTCGCCGACTACAAGCCGGACCGCTATCAGATCTAAATGCC
>CAYLZQ010000615.1:0-1628 GCA_964388045.1 uncultured Elusimicrobia bacterium
GGCGGAGGTGGGATGCCCTTGACCATGGGGCGCGATGAGTTCCCGGACCGGGCCGTCGAGCCGGATGTCCCCTACCGCGGCCAGGATCACTTCCCGGGGAGGGGATGGGCTTTGGGCTGCCGCGGCCGCCATGAGGACGGCCGCAAGCCCCGTCAAAGTCCCCACGAGCGGAGTGTGTCGAGCATGGCGAAGTCTGTGTTGTCGATGTGGAGGGGGGTGACCGAGACATGCCCCGAGGCCACGGCTCCGACGTCGGTCCCCTGGATCCTGATCCCCTTGACCGGCCGCCCCGCCAGCCAGTAGTAGTGCCCCCCCCGGGGATCCGCGCGCTTGGTGACCTCCTTGCTGTAGATGCGCCGCCCGAGGCGCACGGCCAGGGGGGCCTTGAGGCGCCCTCTTGCGGGCTTGGGGAAGTTGACGTTGAGGCAGATGCCGGGGGGCAGGCCCTGGCTCAGGACCAGGCGAGCGAGCCTCGCCGCCCAGGAGGCGGAGGCCGAGTAGGAGGCGGAGGGATCCTGGGAAAAGGCGACGGCCGGCACCTCGAGGAGAGCCGCCTCCCTCGCCGCCGCGACAGTGCCCGAGTAGATGACGTCCTCCCCCAGGTTGTAGCCGCGGTTGATCCCGGAGGCCACCAGGTCCACCCGGGATCTGAGGATCTCCAGGATCCCCAGGCGCGCGCAGTCGGCCGGGCTCCCGTTCAAGGCGTAGACGGCCAGGTTACGGTGCCGGGCGCCAGGCATCAGGAAGCGCGCCGAAACCCGTGAGATCCGTATGGGCTTGTGGAGGGTCAAGGAGTGGCTGTCCGCGGAGCGCTCCTGGTCAGGGACCACCACCGTCACCTCCCCCAGGCGCCGCATGGCCCTGATCAAGGGGCGCAGGCCAGGACCGCCCGCGCCGTCGTCGTTGACGACCAGGATGCGTTTTCTCATGGGGGTGCCGCCGCCTCTTCCACCGCCCGGGCCAGGAGCAGGGGCGCCTCCTCGGGCGGCGGCAGGCCCAGGCGGGAGTGGGCCTGGGCCATGGCCAGGCGCCTCTCCCCTGCCTGCTTCGAAAATAGCAAATCACGAAGAAGGGGAGCCAGGCGCCGGGGAGCCTCCTCCTCGAGCACCAGGCAGGCGGCCCCGGCCTTCTCTAAGAGGCGGGCGTTGGCCTCCTGGTGGGCTCCCGCCGCGCTCGGCAAGGGGATGAGGATGGAGGGCTTGCTCTGGGCTGAGAGCTCGGCCAGGGTGCTGGCCCCAGCGCGGCAGACCACCAGGTCCGCGGCGGCGTAGGCCCATTGCATCTCGTCGAGGGCGGCCAGGAGCTTGGCCTGGAAGGATGCTCCCTCATAGGAGGAGAGTGCCTCCGCAAGACCCTTGGGGCCAGCCAGATGGAGGACCTGGATTTTCTCGGAACCGGCGGCCTCCTGGAGAGCCTGGGGGACCAAGCGGTTGATCGCCCGGGCGCCCTGGCTGCCCCCGAAGGCCAGCAGGGTCGGCAGGGAGGGCTCAAGCCCCAGGCGCTCCCTGGCCTGGGCCTGCTCCAGGGGTTTGGCGAGCTCGGGCCTCACGGGCGTGCCGGTGAGCCTTCCTCCCGGGGCCGGGGGCAGGCCCCAGAGGAGCTTGGCCCCCAGGGCCCGGCTCAGGGAG
>CAYLZQ010000616.1:0-1626 GCA_964388045.1 uncultured Elusimicrobia bacterium
GTCTGGATCAACGGCTCCGAGGAGGAGAGAGACCGCCTTGAGGCCGAGGCGGTCTCGACCGGCGAGATGATCCGCCTCGACCCCCGGAGGCTCCCCCGCTGCCTCTACCACCGCACCGACCCCGAGGACGTGGCCAGGACCGAGCACCTCACCTACATCTGCACCAGGCGCCGGGAGGAGGCGGGACCCACCAACAACTGGATGAGCCCCGAGGACGGCGCCCGTCGGGCCGGGGAGATCCTCAAGGACTCCATGCGCGGCCGGACCCTTTACGTGATCCCCTTCTCGATGGGGACCATAGGCTCCCCCTTCTCCAAGATCGGGGTGCAGCTCACCGACAGCCTCTACGTGGTCCTGAACATGCGGATCATGACCCGGGTGGGGAAGAAGGTCCTGGACCAGTTGGGGGCCTCCGGCGAGTTCACCAAGTGCCTCCACGGCAAGGCGGATCTGAGCGTCAAGCGCCGCCTGATCCTGCACTTCCCCGAGGACAACGCGATCTGGAGCGTGGGCTCCGGCTACGGGGGAAACGCCATCCTGGGCAAGAAATGCCTCTCCCTGCGCATAGCCTCGTGCCTGGCCCGACGGGAGGGGTGGCTGGCCGAGCACATGCTGATCCTGGGCCTGGAGCACCGAGACGGCCGCACTGAATACCTGACCGCGGCCTTCCCCAGCGCCTGCGGCAAGACCAACCTCGCGATGCTCATTGCCCCCGAGGGCCTCAGGGCCAAGGGCACCAGGGTCTGGACCGTGGGGGACGACATAGCCTGGCTGCGCATCGGCCCTGACGGCCGGCTCTGGGCCGTGAACCCCGAGGCAGGCTTCTTCGGGGTCGCCCCGGGCACCAATTCCAGGTCGAACCCCAACGCCCTGGCCACCACCAGCCGCAACACGATCTTCACCAACGTGGTCCTGGGCCAGGACGGGAGCGTCTGGTGGGAGGAGGGGGAGGGAGCTCCCCCCCAGCCGGCCCTCGATTGGCGCGGCAGGCCCTGGAGCCCGGGCCTGAAGGACGAGCAGGGCAGGCCCATCCCGGGGGCGCACCCCAACAGCCGCTTCACGGCCCCGGCCTCCCAGTGCCCCTCGATCTCCAAGCACTGGGAGGACCCCCAGGGAGTCCCCATCTCGGCCATCATCTTCGGGGGCCGCAGGGAGAGCCTGGCTCCCCTGGTCTACGAGGCCTTCGACTGGCCCCACGGGGTCTTCGTGGGGGCCGGCGTCGCCTCCGAGCGCACCGCGGCCCAGGTGGGCAGGCTCGGGGAGGTCCGGCGGGATCCCATGGCCATGCTCCCCTTCTGCGGCTACAACATGGCCGACTACTTCGCCCACTGGCTCGAGATGGGCAAGCGCATCCCGAAACCTCCTCAAATCTTCCACGTCAACTGGTTCCGCAAGGACGAGAAGGGAAGCTTCCTCTGGCCCGGCTTCGGCGACAACCTGCGCGTCCTGGAATGGATCCTGGAGCGCTGCAAGGGCCAGGGCAGGGCCCGGAAGACCCCGATCGGCCATGTCCCGGCCCCGGACGCCCTGGATCTCACGGGCCTAAGCCTTAAGCCGGGCGCGATGGAAAAGCTCCTCGAGGTTCGGCCGGAGGAATGGGCCTCCGAGCTCGCAGGCCACAAGGCC
>CAYLZQ010000617.1:0-1623 GCA_964388045.1 uncultured Elusimicrobia bacterium
CAGCAGCCGGGGCCGGACTGGGACAAGTGCGTCGCCCTCATGCGCGAGTTCATCGGCCGCCAGCTCGGGGGCGCCTGAGGCCGGCCGATCGTCTGATGCGTCGGCGTTCCCATGAGTTACGTGGGTGATTCCGGCGATCCTAGCGCAATGATGGCGGCGAGGCATATCAGCGTATCGATCGCCCGGAACCACCGCGACGTTTACGAGTTCGTCGCCGATCCCCGCAACCTCGGCCAATGGGCGTCCGGCGTGGGATCGCGCGTCGAACAGATCGACGGGGAGTGGGTGGCGACGACCCCTCAGGGGCCGGCGAAGCTTCGCTTCGTCGCGCCGAACGCCCTCGGGGTGCTCGACCACTCTGTCCGTCTGCCGTCCGGGGTCGAGATCCACGTTCCGATGCGTGTCATTCCGAATGGGCCGGGCAGCGAGCTGGTGCTGACGCTGTTCCGACAGCCCGAGATGACCGACGAACAGTTCGAGGCGGACGCGGCATGGGTCAGGCGTGATCTCGAGGCCCTCAAGGCGCTGCTCGAGCGAGGCGCCTGAGCGCATGCGACTCGGTATCTTGATTCCGACCCGCGGCATCGTCATGCAGTCGGCGCGGCGGCCGCCGGTGGAGGAGTGCTGGGCAATGGCGCGGCTCGCCGACCAGGCCGGGTACGACGCGGTGTGGGTGGGCGACAGCATCGTGGCCAAGCCGAGGCTCGAGCCGCTCACCACGCTCGCCTACCTCGCGGGGATCACCGGGCGCGTGCGGCTCGGCACCGCCGTGCTGTTGCCGGCGCTCCGGCACCCGGTGGTGCTCGCGCACCAGATCGCCAACGTCGATCAGATCTCGCGCGGGCGGCTGGTGCTCGGGCTCGGAGTCGGCTGGAGCCTCCCCTCCGCGGAGCGCGAGTGGGCGGCGTGCGGGGCGGACCACAAGCGGCGGGCGCGGCGGCTCGAGGAGCACGTCGAGATCTGGCGCGTGCTCTGGCGCGGCGAGCCGGTGAGTCACCGCGGCGACGATCTCGAATTGACGGAGCACACGATCGGGCCGCTGCCGTGGCAGGCTGCCGGGCCGCCGGTGCTGATCACAGCCGGCAATCGGGGTGAGATGCTGCCCGCGCAGTTCGACCGCTTCGCGCGCCTCGGCGACGGGATCATCACCACCTACCTGCACGTCGAGGAGTGCCTGCTGGTGCGCGAGCGCGCGGAGGCGGCGCTGGCGCGCCGCGGCCGCGTGCTCCGCGACTTTCCGCTCTGCGTCTACACCACCGTGCGCATGGAGGACGACGTGCGCACGGCCGAGCGGGTGACCACCGAGTTCCTCGCCGCCTACTACGGCGGCGGCGTGCACGAGCGGGGCACGATGGGCCTCGGCCCCGCCGACGCGGTGATCGCCGCCCTCCGCCGCTACGCCGCCGCCGGCGTCACCGACCTCTGCATCCGCTTCGCCGGCGACGACCAGCGCGCCCAGCTCGAGCGCTTCAGCGCCGAGGTCCTGCCCGCGCTGCGTGACTGATCTGGCTCGCGGGGTTCAGGCGGATCACGCCTGCCCCCATGGACGAGCCGCTATCGCAAGGCGTAGATCTCGTTGGTGACGGTGCCGTGCGTGACCTTGCGGTACGGCGTCTCGATGAA
>CAYLZQ010000618.1:0-1620 GCA_964388045.1 uncultured Elusimicrobia bacterium
TTCAAAGGACGTTCGGCCCTCTCAGCTCCTGTCCGGCCCACTCTCATGTCCGAGGCTGCAACAAGGGGGCCCTCCTCGCCCGGATGGACCGTCACCCTGTCCCGGCCCAGGTCCTTCGACTTTGCGGCTGCCTTATCCGCTGCTTCGGTTCCTTTGCTGACGGCTGTCTCAAAGTCAGCCCTTCCCAATTGCTCGGGACCCTTGGCAGCGGCTAATTCTGTCCTGGAGGCGACTTTGGCCACGCCGATCGAGAGGGTGGCCGTGCCATCGAAGAGAGTTTCGGCTTGGTCGCTTGCCTCGAGTTTTTCGTGCCTTTCAGTCAGGCCTCGGTCAGCGCTCGACCTGACTTTCTCCTTGAACTCATCCTTATCTGCTTTCGCAAACTCATCCTGGCTTTCTTTCTTAAGCTTTTCTTTTAGCTCCTTGAGCTTGGCGCGCTCACCCAGCTCCTTGCGTGCCGTCTCCCTGATTCTCTCAGCGACTTGAACAGCCTCAGCCTGAGGCATGTCCAGGAACAAGACGAACTCGTCTCCTCCCATGCGGACGAGTTTGTCTCCCGCAATTTCCCTGACGATCTCAGCGAGGGCCCTGATCACTCTGTCGCCGCCCTCGCGGGAGTAATAGCGGTTGAGCAGGCCCAGATGGTCTATATCAAAGGCAAGAACGCTTTTCCCGGCCTGCTCCCCGAAGAACTCCCCGAGCCACTTCCTATTGTAGGCCCCAGTTTCAGGATCCCTGAAAATCGAGTCAGCCAGGTCTAGGGCAAGCCTGACAGCCTTTTCGCTCCCGGTCCATTCCTTGCTCTGAGCATTCCATTGGGCTCCGCTCCAGCTCTCAATTTTTGGAATAAGGCTTCCTCTCTGAGGCCTGCCCCTCTTGGCTGATTCGATCCACCGTCCGCTCCCCTTTGGAGAGGAAGCAAACTCCTGGATCCCGGAACTAAGCTTGGCTCCTGCCAAGGCGCTGTGCAGAGAAGGAGGCCCGGTCGGCGGCGCCTCCAGATTGAAGGTGCCGCCTTTGAGCAAGGGCTTTTCCCCAGGGATCTTGAGGCCCAGCTCGTCTCTTATCCCTTTTTCCAGCTCAGCCAGAAATTCCCTGGGATTGATAGCACGGGACCCTTTTCTGACGAGCACTTCAAAGGTGCTGCTCCCGCTGCGGACCGCGGTGAATTTCACCCCTTCCGGAGGATGGAGGATCATATGGCCGATGATTTCAAGGGCCTGGTCCCCCAACCCATGGCCGAGGTCATTCAAGATTTTGAGCTGGACCAGATCTATGTGAATGACTTCGCCGGTGTGCTGATTTCGGAAGGATTCGTCGAAGAGAGTGAGTTTGGCTCCGTTTTCGCTCAGGAGGCCCGTGACTGGATCCCTCATGACCTCTCGCTCAAACTCTGCGTGATGGGACTCGTCGGCAATGCGGCTGCGCGCGTCTTTGAGCTTAGCGACGAAAGCGGCTAGCCCTATAGGCGGAGCCCGTGCCTCACCAGGACCTCTGGGGCGTAACCTGCCTACCCTAGTGTCAGAGGCAGCAACTCCACCCTTGGAGACACCCCCTGAAGCACTAGCAATCACTTCTCCGGAAGGCGCGCCGTGACTCTTGTCGAACTCCATGTATTTT
>CAYLZQ010000619.1:0-1613 GCA_964388045.1 uncultured Elusimicrobia bacterium
CCCACCACTTGCTCTCGTTCCTGTCGCCAAAGGTCCGCCACGTGGGGGAGAAAACGGCCGAGACCCTCTCCGAGCTCTTCGGCCTCGATGAGCTCATGAAGGCCGAGGCCGAGGAGCTCGAGAGAATCCCGGAGGTGGGACCCGTCGTGGCAGCCTCGATTGCCGGATTCTTCAGCTCCCCCGAGGTGCGCCATCTCATCGAAAGGCTCAAGAAAGCCGGCCTCAACTTCAAGAAGGCCGCGCGCCGAATCGGAGGGGCCCTGGACGGCAAGACCTTTGTCTTTACCGGGGAGCTCGCCTCCATGACCAGGGAGGAGGCCTCGGAGAAGGTCAAGGCCCTGGGGGGCAAGGCCTCGGATTCGGTCTCGGCCAAGACCAGCTACGTAGTGGCGGGCTCAAACCCAGGATCCAAGCTCGCCAAGGCCAGGACCCTGGGGGTCCGGATCCTGAGCGAGGAGGAGTTCCTGAGACTCGTCCCATGAGCGAGACGCGCGAGCGCTACGCCCTCTTGAACGTCACGGACAAGACCGGGATCACGGAGTTCGCCTACGCCCTCCATTCCCTGGGTTTCAAGCTCCTCTCCGCAGGGGCGACTGCCGCGACCCTGCGCCAGGCCGAGCTCGAGGTGGAGAGCGTCCAAGAGCTCTCGGCGAGCCCCCCCCGCCTCCGGGGTCCCCTGGGCCTTCTCCATCCGGAAGTCCTGCTGGGGATCACGGCCAACCGCGAGGATCCGGCCCAGATGCGGGAGCTTGAGGCTGCGGGCGGGGTTCCCATTGACCTGGTCGCCGTCAACCTTTATCCCGTCTCGGAGATCATCGCGGAGCCGAACCTCACCCAGGTCGAGATCCTGGACTATATTGACCTCGCGGGCTCAACCCTCCTGCGCGCGGCCGCGCGCAACTTCCGGCACGTCCTCTGTCTCTGCGATCCGGACGACTACCAGCCGCTGGTCGAATCCCTCCGGGAATACGGCCGAGTGGGCCCTGAGCGCAGGCAGGCCCTGGCCGCCAAGGCCTTCCACTACAGCGCCTATTATGACACTACGGTCGCCCAGTACCTGGGAGAGAAGTGGGAGAAGCTCCCCGAGGAGCTCGTGATAGGCCTTAAAAAAACCGCGGACTTAAGTTACGGGGAGAACCCCCAGCAGCAGGGGGCCCTCTACACCCTCTCCGGGGCCAGGCCCTGGGGGATCAACGCGGCCCAGCTCGTCTTCGGCAAGCCCCTTTCCTACAACCACTACCTGGACCTGGAAGTGGCCTGGGAGTTGGCCACCGAGATCGGGGAGCCTGCCTGCGTGATCGTCAAGCACGCGGTCCCGGCGGGGGTGGCGGCCTCGGAAAGGCTTTCGGAGGCTGCCAGGCTCGCCTACCGCTCGGACCCCCGCGGCTGCTTCCGCGCGACCGCCGCGGTCAACCGCGAGGTGGAGGAGGATGCGGCCGCCTTCTTCGCCGAGGAGTACGTTCACCTCATCGCCGCCCCCCAGTTCTCGCCCAAGGCCCTCCAGATCCTGAAGGCCAAGAAGGACATCCGCCTGGTCACCCTCCCCTCCAGCCTCATCTCGGCCCACGAGTTCGACTTCCGGGCCGTGGCGGGCGGGGTTCTCGTCCAGGAAA
>CAYLZQ010000620.1:0-1610 GCA_964388045.1 uncultured Elusimicrobia bacterium
GGCCTCAGCCTGCCTTGGAGGCGATCCTGAAGGCTGCAGTCGAGGGCAAGCCTGCGACGCGAGAGATGCTGGAAGCCCTCTACCGCGAGCAGATAGCGCTCAAGAAAGCTGAGGAAGCTGGCAAGTTTGCCCAGGCAAGCGAGGTGAGTGCGGCCGGATTAAAGGAGGCTCCTCCCCAGGTCCGTGCCCTTCCAGCCGAGGTCAAACGGGGCGGTTTTACCAAGGAGCTGATCAAGCCGGCCGAGGCCAGGGAGCTGGCCAAGGGCGCCAAGTATTACAGCCATCCCTCAGCGGTCAATGCCCGGACTCTGCTTAAGGCCGGGGCCCAGCCTCAATATAGGGTCATTGTGGATGGGAAGGAATATTTGCTTTCAGGGGCGTTCGACCTGAGAGGGGGGCGCATGGGGATCGTGGCGCTCATTGAGGAAGGAGGAGGAAGGGAAGCCCACATTTTCTACCGGAGCAATTCCCAGGCGGGTTGGAGGCTCTGCGAGGCCGCTCGTGTCGATCCTTTCACTGGCCGCCTTAGGCATTACGGCAAGGGATTCCATGAGTTCGACACGCAGCTTCCGATCGAGTTGACCTCGGTCCTCCACGGTCTGGCTGAGAAACCCATTGAGCTTAAGGATCCCTCGGGAAGGCGGCGGAGCCGGGAGACGGTCGGGGAAGATTTGTTCAGCGGCCTCGTGGAGAATGACCAGGGCACTCTTGTTGTTCTTGGCCGCAAATACATGTCGAGAGATTACGCCAAGACGGTCCACTCCGAGCCGGAGCCTTTCTCCATCGTCGATCATTCCCAAGGCCCTGGGCTTGAACTGCCGCCGCGCGTGGACGGAAAAATTCGCTATCGCGCTGCTCCCAGCCAGGTGAAGCTTCTGCCGGAGCCCAAGCTTCCCGACTTTGCCAGAGAAGTCGGCGGGTTCAAGTACGTCAATCCCGAGTATGCCAAGCTCAATCGCGGCAACGGGACTTTGAAGGGCAGGGTCTTCCTGTCCAAGGACGGGACGGTCCGCTATCTGTTCGTGGAGGACTCTGCGGGGCGCGCGGCCATGGTGGGAGCGGAGCTCGTGGATGCCAAGCTCAACAAGTTTGGCTTAAGATCCCGGTATCTGGATGTTTCCGTGATGGATGTCCCGCTCATGGAGTACGGCAGCCAGATCCCGGTCAGGTATGGAGGAAAGCCGAGCACCCATGCACAGCCCTACCAGCTCAATTGGAACTACGTGCGGGAGCTTCCGATCATCCAATACTACTACGAGGCACAGGGCCGGAAGGCGCCCAAACCCCTTCCCAGCTCCCCGATGGCCGGAGGCGCCAAGCGGGCTGGTTTCGGCGAGGCGCGCCTGGGCGGCGAGGGCAAACCCCAGCCCGCGCTTGAGGCTATCCTGAAGGCCGCAGTCGAGGGCAAGCCAGCCACGCGCGAGATGCTCAAGACCCTCTATGAAGAGCAGCTCCGCAAGGCGTCCGAGGAAGCCGGCTTTGAGGAGATGGACCTGGGCGGGGAGGTCAGGCCTCAGCCCGCCTTGGAGGCGATCCTGAAGGCTGCAGTCGAGGGCAAGCCTGCGACGCGTGAGATGCTGGAAGCCCTCTACCGCGAGCAGATAGCGCTC
>CAYLZQ010000621.1:0-1610 GCA_964388045.1 uncultured Elusimicrobia bacterium
GAGGCCGCCGGGTGTGACATTGTTCGCGTGGCGGTGCCCGTCCGCGAGGCCGCCCTCAAGCTCGAAGAAATCAAACGGCAGATTCGCATCCCGCTCGTGGCCGACATCCACTTCAATTACAAGCTCGCCCTGATCGCCCTGGAGCAGCGCGTGGATGCCCTGCGCCTGAATCCGGGTAACATCGGGGGAAAGCCGTTCGTGATGGAGGTCGTCAAGGCGGCCCAGGAGCGGAAGATCCCGATCCGGATCGGGGTCAATGCCGGCTCCCTTGAGAAGGACCTCCTGGCCAAATATGGCGGTCCCACCGCAGAGGGGATGGTAGAATCTGCCCTCCGCCACATCGGGATCCTTGAGGACTGCGGCTATCCCGAGATGAAAATCTCCCTCAAGGCGTCGGATCCGGTCATGATGATCGAGGCCTACCGGATGCTCGCCAACCAGGTGGCGTATCCGTTCCACCTCGGGGTGACCGAAGCTGGAACGCCGACCGTCGGAACGATCAAGTCCTCCATCGGGATCGGGACGCTACTCTCCGAAGGGATCGGCGACACGATTCGCGTCTCCCTGGCCGCCGACCCGGTCGAGGAGGTGCGCGTCGGGATCGAGATCCTCAAGGCGCTGGGCCTTCGAAAGCAGGGGCTGACCTTTGTCGCTTGTCCGTCGTGCGGTCGCGCCGACGTGGACCTGGTCAAGCTCGCGCGGGACGTCGAGGAGCGGATGAAGGGGATCACCGCCAATGTCCACGTCGCCGTGATGGGGTGTGAGGTGAACGGGCCCGGAGAAGCGCGGGCTGCGGACATCGGCGTGGCCGGCGGCAAAGGGATCGGGCTGATTTTCAAGAAGGGTGAGGTGATCCGAAAGGTCCCCGAGGCCCAGATCGTAGACGCCCTCGTGGAGGAGGTCGAGAAGTTCATCGAAGAGCAAGCCTCAGCGCAGGATGTCCAGGAGGACGACTAGGTTTCCGCGCCCCGATGCGCTGGTCAGTTTCCTTCATCCCCACGCTGCGCGAGGACCCGGCCGAAGCCGAGGCGGTGAGCCACAGGCTCATGGTGCGGGCCGGCCTGGTGCGGCAGCTGGGCGCCGGCATTTATGTCTATCTTCCCTTCGGCCAGCGGGCCGTGGACAAGGTGACCGGGATCATCCGTGAGGAGATGGTCGCGATCGGAGCCCAGGAGATCACGATGCCTGTCCTTCATCCGGCGGAGATCTGGCGGGAGTCCGGGCGCTGGGAGGCGATTGGAGATGAGATGTTCAGGCTCAAGGATCGAAACGAGCGAGACCTCTGCCTCGGGATGACCCACGAAGAGGTGGTTGCCTGGCTGGCCTCCAAAGAAATCCGCTCCTACCGCGACCTGCCACAGATCTGGTTCCAGATCCAGACGAAGGAGCGGGACGAAGCCCGGCCCCGCTCCGGCGTCTTGAGGACTCGCGAATTTCTCATGAAGGACTCCTACACCCTGGACGCCGATGAGACCGGGCTCGCCAAGGCATATGACATGCACAAAGATGCCTATATTCATATATTTAGACGCTGTGGCCTCAGGTTTTACGTTGTGGAATCGGATCCCGGGATGATGGGGGGAGCGGGCGCTCACGAGTTTATGGCGCCG
>CAYLZQ010000622.1:0-1609 GCA_964388045.1 uncultured Elusimicrobia bacterium
GCGCCAGAGCCCGAGGCCCCTGATGGCCTGGGCCGCGTAGTCGGAGCAGCTCGGGGCGAAGCGGCAGCAGGGGGGCAAAAAGACGCGAGCGATTCCCTGGTAAAGCGCGATCGCCGCAAGGGCAAGGGCCTTCATGTCACCAGGAGCCCGGCCTTGCCGCAGAGCTCCAGGAGGTCTCTCCGGGCGCCCTCAAGGCCCTGCCAGCGGCAGCCGGCTCTGAGGTAGACGACGAGGTCGTTTCCCGGCCGCAGGCGCGGGCGGTGGGAGCGGAAAGCCTCGCGGGTCAGGCGCTTGAGGCGGTTGCGGAGCACGGCCCCCCCCACCCTGGAGCTCACGGCCAGGCCGAGCCTCGCCGGGAAGGCGCGGCCCGAGCCGCGGAACCAGAGGATGATGTTTCGCCCCGCGATCTTTCGCCCCTCGGTGAAGACGCGCTGGAAGTCCCTGCGCGAAGAGAGGCGCGCCCGGGGCCCGAAGCCGTAGGACGGCATCAGGCCTGGACTTTGATGAGCTGGTGGCGGCCCTTGAGGCGGCGGCGCTTGAGGACCCTGCGGCCCCCGGGCGTGGCCATGCGCGCGCGGAATCCGATCTTCCTGAGTCTCTTGCGGTTATGGGGTCTAAATGTCGGTAGCATGGCCGCATTATACAAAAAATGTTAGAATTCAGGAGGCCCCCGCAACACAGGCGCCCATTTTTCCTTATGGCGCCGCGGGGGTTTTGGGGGGTGAAGGAGGCGTTGTTTATCAGGAGGCCCGCAACGCTATGAAGAAACAAACCCGGGAAGAAGGCGCGATCAGGGTCCTGCTCAGGGAGGAAAGGCTCTACAAACCCTCCCCTGACTTCGCCGGCCGCGCCCGCGTGAGGGGCCTGGCCGCCCAGAAGGCCCTCAGTCTCAAGGCCCGCAAGGACCCCGAGGGTTTCTGGGCCGCGGCGGCAGGCGAGCTTGAGTGGCAGAGGCCCTGGAGGAAGGTCCTGCGCTGGAGGCCCCCCTTCGCCGAGTGGTTCCTCGGAGGGCGGATCAACGCCTCGGCCAACTGCCTGGACCGCCACCTGGGGGGACCGCGCCGCCACAAGGCCGCCCTGATCTGGGAGGGCGAGAACGGGGAGACCAGGACCCTCACCTACCTGCAGCTCCACTCCGAGGTCTGCCGCCTGGCGAACGCCTTGAAGGCCCTGGGGATCGCGCGCGGGGACCGCGTGGCCCTCTACCTGCCCATGGTCCCCGAGGCCGCGGTCGCCATGCTCGCCTGCGCCAGGATCGGGGCCGTCCACAGCGTGGTCTTCGCGGGTTTCTCGGCCGAAGCCCTGCGCGACCGCATCGGCGACGCCCAGGCCAAGCTCGTGATCACCGCGGACGGGGCCTTGCGCCGCGGCCAGGTCCTCAGGCTCAAGGAGGCCGTGGACGAGGCCCTCAAGGCCTGCCCGGTCGAGACGGTCGTGGTCCTGCGGCGGACCGGGACCGAGGTCCCCTGGAGGGAGGGCCGGGACGTCTGGTGGCACGAGGTCATGGCCAAGGCCAAGGAGCATTGCCCTCCCGAGGTTTTGGACAGCGAGCACCCCCTCTTCATCCTCTACACCTCGGGCAGCACGGGCAAGCCCAAGGGGGTCCTGC
>CAYLZQ010000623.1:0-1603 GCA_964388045.1 uncultured Elusimicrobia bacterium
AAATCTTGCGCGAGGACTTGGCGAGCCTGGCTCCGTCGATGATCGAGGCGTGGTTGAGCTCGTCGGAAACGAGGAGATCCTTCTCGTCCGTCATGAGGCTCTGGCAGCAGGCGACGTTGACGGTAAAGCCGGATTGGAAGACCAGGGCCGCCTCCGTGCCCTTGAAGCGCGCCAGCCTCTCCTCCAGCTCCTGGTGGAGGGTCATCGTGCCGATGATGGGCCGAACCGCGGCCGTCCCCACTCCGAAGCGCTCGATCGCCTCCTGGGCGGCCCTCTTCAGGGCCGGATGGTTGGCGAGGTCGAGGTAGTTGTTGGAGGTGAGGTTGACGACCCTCCTGCCGTCGATCACCGAGACCGGTTCCTGGGCCGTCTCGAGAATCCGAAGGGTCACGAAGCGCCCCTCGGCCTTGAGCCTGGCGATCTCTTCTTCGAGGAAGGACATCAGCCGGGGCTGGCTGGTCTTCATCAGGGAACTAGGAGGACCTTGCCGCACCTGCGCTCCGGAGAGGAGAGCACGGAAAAGGCCTTTTTGAAGTCCTTCATCGGGAAGGCGTGGGTCATCACTGGCCGCACGTCCACGGCCCCGGAGCGCAGGAGGTTGTCCATGAGATACCAGGTCTGGAAGATCTCCCGGCCCACGATCCCGTAGAGGCGGATCCCCTTGAAGATGAGGTCCCCGGCCCAGTCCACCTCGACCCTCCGGGAGGGGATCCCGAAGGCGGTCAGGCGCCCCCCGTTCTTGACGGCCTTAAGGGCCAGGGCGATGGCGGAGGGAGAGCCGGACATCTCGAGCACCGCGTCGTAGCCGTCCCGGGCCTTGCCGGCCTTGAGGACCTCGCCCAGAAGGTCGGGGCGGGAAGGGTCCACCACGGCCTGGGCCCCCAGGCGGCGGGCGAGCCTGGCCCGGAAGGCCGAGCCTTCCACCGCCACGACGGGGCTTGCCCCCGAGGCCCTGGCCACGGCGATCGCGAAGAGCCCCTGGGGCCCGCAGCCCAGGACCAGGACCGACCTGCCGGCCACCTCCTCGACCAGGACCGAGTAGACGGCGTTGCCCAGGGGCTCCATCAGGGAGCCCAGGTCCTTGAGGGCCGAGTCTCGGTGCTTCCAGGCGCAGCGGGCGGGCACGGTCGCGTACTCCGAGAAGCCGCCGGGCCCGTCCACTCCGATGTTCTTGAGGGCCCGGCAGACGTGGGGCTGGCCGTTGCGGCACTGGTAGCAGAGCCCGCAGTAGACGTGGGACTCGACCGAGACGAAGTCCCCCCTTTGAAAATCACGGGTCTGGGGCCCGGCCTCCAGGATCGTGCCGCAGAACTCGTGGCCGAAGACCATGGGGACCCTGACCCTTCCCGGGGCCCAGGAATTCCAGTGGTAGATGGGAAGGTCGGAGCCGCAGATCGAGGCCCTGTGGACCTTAATGAGAAGCTCGTCGGCTTTGAGCCTGGGTTCCGGCACGGAGCCGTAGCGGGCGCCGGGGGCCGCCCGGGCCTTATGTAAAGCTTTCATGGTCATCCCAAGAGGTTCCTGAGCACGAAGAGGACGTTCTCCTTGCGCTCCCTGAGGCGCCGGATGAAGTAAGCAAGCCAGTGAGTGCCGTAGGGGACGT
>CAYLZQ010000624.1:0-1601 GCA_964388045.1 uncultured Elusimicrobia bacterium
GCCATGGTCAAGGCCCTTGCCGCGGTGGGCTGGAAGACCCCTGCCCCCAAGGCCGCGATGTACCTCTGGGCCCGACTGCCCCCCGGCCGCAAGGAAGGCTCCCTGGCCTTCGCCAAGCGCCTGATCCTGGAGCAGGGAGTTGTCGTGTCTCCCGGAATCGGGTTCGGGCCCTGCGGGGAAGGCTACGTCCGATTCTCACTGGTCGCCCCTGAGCCCAAGCTCCGGGAGGCAGCCCGCAGGATCGGCCGGTTCCTCAGGAAAAAAGCGTGAGGCCCCTCGTCGACTCCTTCGGCAGGGAATTCCATTACCTGCGCCTTTCGCTCGAGGACTCCTGCAACCTCCGCTGCCTCTACTGCCTTCCCGAGGGCTTTCAAAAGGCCGGGAAAGAGCCTCCCCTGACCCTCCCTGAGATCCGGCGCCTGGCCGCTGGCTTGGCCGGGATGGGCTTCTGGAAGGTGCGCCTGACCGGGGGAGAGCCCGCCATGCGCAGGGACCTGCTCGAGATCGCCGCGGCCGTCTCCGCAACGCCCGGGGTCCGGAAGGTCCTCCTCTCGACCAACGGCCTGCGCCTGAGGGAGCTCGCGGCGGGGCTAAAAGCCGCGGGGGTCCGCGGGGTCAACGTCAGCGTGGACAGCCTCGACCCGGAGCGCTTCGCGCGGATCACGGGGCAGGACAGGCTCGGCGCGATCCTGGCCGGGATCGAGCGTTGCCTGGCCCTCGGCCTTGAGACCAAGATCAACGTGGTCCTCATGAGGGACTTAAGCGAGCTTGAGATCTCGCGCTTCCTGGAAATGACCAAGGAGCTCCCGGTCTGCGTCCGCTTCATCGAGCTGATGCCCACGGCTGAAAACAGGGAGTTCTTCAATGCCCAACGCCTCTCGGCGCTGGGCCTCCTGGCCTTGCTCCAGGACCAAGGATGGGTCGAGACCCCTCGCCAAGAAGGCGACGGACCAGCGCGGATTTTCCGCAGAGACGGCCATGCGGGCTCAACGGGAGTCATCGCCCCTTACTCCGAGAGGTTCTGCTCGACCTGCAACCGACTGAGGGTGACCAGCCGCGGGGCCCTCAGGCTCTGCCTCTTCGCGGAGGCGGATTTTTCCCTGCGTCCCCTGCTCCAGGAAGACTGCCGGATTGCCGAGCTTCAGGAGACCGTTCGGGAGCTCGTGGGCCGCAAGGAAGTCTCTCACTACCTTCCGGAGGGGCGCACAGGAAACCTCAAGCACTTCGCCATGGTGGGAGGATGACGCACTTCGAGATGGTGGACGTGGGAGGCAAGGCTCCCACCCGGCGCAGGGCCCTGGCCCTGGGAAGCCTGCGCATGGGAGATCGCGCCTTCAGGCTCCTCAAGGAGGGGCGCCTGCCCAAGGGCGACGCCCTCAGGCTCGGGGAGGCGGCAGGGATCCTGGGGGCCAAGCGCGCTCCCGAGACCATCCCCCTCTGCCATCCCCTGGGCCTGGACAAGGTCCGGGTCAGCTTCGAGCTCGATGCCTCCCTCCCGGGGGTCCGCGCCCTCTGCGAGGTCTCTGCCACCGCCAGGACAGGGGTGGAGATGGAGGCCCTGGCCGCGGCGAGCGCGGCTCTCCTGGCCGTCTACGACGTGG
>CAYLZQ010000625.1:0-1597 GCA_964388045.1 uncultured Elusimicrobia bacterium
ACCCCACCCCCTCCCGTAGGGAGGGGAGCCTCGGCCCCCTCAACTCACCTCACCTAACGAAACGAAACAGCCGGTGATCCCGCGGTCCGCGACTTCGTCGCGGACGTCATCGCTCCCCCCATTTCAGCTTGCGCCTGAGGACCTCGTAGTAGGAGCGCGAGGGATTGAGCAAGAGCTTGAAGGGCCTCTCGTAGCGCCCAACCCTGACCTCGTCTCCGACCTGGAGGGCGCGGCCGAGCTGCCCGTCGAGGGAGAGGAGCACCCGCGGCATGTCGTGGACGCGCCGGGTCGTCAGGCTGACGGTCAGGGGCTCGGAGGCGGGGATGATGAGCGGCCTCTGCGTCAGGGTGTGGGGGCAGATCGGGGTGATCAGGAATACCTCCAGGCTCGGGTCCACGATCGGGCCCGAGGCGGCCAGGGCATAGGCGGTGGAGCCCGTGGGGGTGGAAACGATGAGGCCATCCCCGAAGTAGTCGGCCACGAAACGCTCGGCGGAGAGCGCCCTCAGGGAGATGGCCCGGGCCTGGTCCCCGCAGCGGATCACGCAGTCGTTCAAAGCTATGTTGGGGCCGAATATCCTGCGCCCCGCGCGGGTGGCCGTCACCTCGATCATCCAGCGCTCCTCCAGGACGAAGCGCCCCTTCAGGATCGCGTCGCAGTGGCTCTTGAACTCGTGGGCGTCCGTCCCCGAGAGGAAGCCCAGGCCCCCCGAGTTGATGCCCAAAAGCGGGATCGAGTGGGGGGCCAAGAGTCGCGCCGCCCGCAGCATCGTGCCGTCCCCCCCGAGGGCGACCGCGATGTCCGCCAGGCGCAGCTTCTCCGGGACCTCGCGGCCGATCCAGACCTTGACCCCCCGGGAGCGCAGGATCTTCAAGACCACCTTCATCATGCCCACCGCCTCGGGCTTGAACTCGTTGTAGAAGATGACGGCTGAGTTGATGGGGCGCCTGGAAGGGCGCTCGACCGCGGGAGGAGGCGACATGACTAAGAACCCTCAGCGCGGGCTGACGCCGGATGCGGGTTTGATCGAGACCCAATAGCCATCTGTCGAAACCTCGAGGGCATGCCTCTTGAGGCGAGGGGGAATTATACTAAATTCAGCCTCCCCCCGCCGGACCCGGGGCGGATCGAACCCAAAGCAGACCGCGTGCTGGCAGAGAAGGACGAGGCGGCGCCCCACCCCTCCTCCCGCGCCGGCCTCCTCCACGGCGCCCACCGGCACGAACCGTGCAAGCCGGGGCAAAGCCCGCCTGAGGCCGGGGTCCGGGCCGGTCAGCACCACCTTCTCCAGGCGCCTGACCCGGTAAATCCTGAGGACCTTGAGGAGCATCCCTGCCGAAGCGCCTGCCCCCACCAGCCAGTGCTTTTCCCCTGAGAAAGTGACCAGGGCCGCGCGGGAAGGAAGGCTGAGGTAGACCACCCTCAAGGCCGGGGCCCCGGCGCGCTGGGCCCAGGCCGAGCCCCCCCAGACCAGCAGAGAGGCCCCGAGCAGCGCGGCCGCAGGCCTTCTCCGGGGCAGGACCAGGAGGCTGAAAACAGCCAGATAGTAGGCGAGCACCTCGGAAAAGGCCATGGGGGAGAGGTCCGAGGCCGCCCC
>CAYLZQ010000626.1:0-1595 GCA_964388045.1 uncultured Elusimicrobia bacterium
CGCCCTCTCCACGGTCGTGCGCTTGATCGACCTGGGGATCGAGCCCTTCCTGCTCTCGAGCACCCTGGCCCTGGCCGCGGCCCAGCGCCTGGTGCGGGTCCTCTGTCCGAGCTGCCGCAGGCCCTACAGGCCGCCTCCCCAGCTTTTGGAGACATGCCTCCAGGAGGCCATGCTTGCGGAGCGCCCCGATCCCGCGAGCGTGGCCTTCTACCAGCCCCGGGGCTGCGACAGATGCGCCCGGACCGGCTACGCGGGCCGCAAGGCCGTCTACGAGGTCTACCGCATCGGCCCCGAGATGAGGGACGTGATCTACAAATACGGGGGGGACCTCGCGCGCCTCAGGGAGATCGGCGGCAGGAGCGGGATCTGGACCCTGAGGGCCAGCGCCTGGCGCAAGGTCCTCTCGGGGGTGACCTCCCCCGAGGAAGTCCTGGCGATCACTTCCGCGGAATAAATATGAGCCGCTTCGCCTATACAGTCCAGGACGGCAAGGGGGCGACCAGCTCCGGGGCCCTGGAGGCCGCCGACGAGAACGAGGCGATCAGCGCCCTCCAGGGGAAGGGCTACTTCATCCTCTCCCTGGCGCCCGAGAGGACGCCGACCGCGGCCGGCGGCAGGATCAGGGCGGGGGCCAGGGTCGGCATCCGCGACCTGGTCTTCTTCGCGGAGCAGTTGGCCACGCTCCTCAACGGGGGGGTCCCCCTGGTGCGGGCCCTCTCCCTGCTGGGAGAGCACTCCAGCTCCAGGGGCCTGCAGAGCGCGCTCGCCCAGGTGACCAAGGACGTGGCCGGCGGCACGGCCCTCTACAAGGCCCTGGAGAAGCACCCCAAGGTCTTCGACAACCTCTGGGTCTCCCTGGTCCAGTCCGGGGAGATGGGGGGACAGCTCCCGAAGGTCCTCAAGCAGATCGGAGGCTACCTCCAGGCCCAGGCCGAGCTCCAGGGCAAGGTCGTCACGGCCCTGGCCTACCCCGCGGTCCTGGCCTGCATGTCCCTGGGGGTGCTGGCCTTCTTCATCGTCAAGATCGTCCCGGTCTTCGCCGAGATCTTCGAGAGCTTCCAGGTCGAGCTCCCCCCCCTGACCAGGATGGTGGTCCTGGTCTCGACGATCCTGGTCCACCACCTTCCGGCCGTGGTCTTCGTGGGGCTCGGCCTGTGGTTCGTCTGGAAGGCCTACACCTCCACCGAGGCCGGGAAGCTGGCCAAGTGGGGCCTGGTCCTGCGCACCCCCTTCTTCGGGCCCTTCATCATGAACATCCTGACCGAGCGGCTGCTCACCACCCTCTCGACCTTGATCGAAAGCGGGGTCAGCATCTTGAACGCCATCTCCGTCCTCGAGGGGGTCTTCGCCAACAACATCATCTTCTCGAGGCTGCTCAAGTCCGTCAAGAGCGACGTGGCGGGCGGCAAGTCGATCTCGGCGGCCTTCCGCAAGAGCGGGGTCCTTCCGCCCCTGGTGACCGAGATGATGTTCATGGGGGAGGAGTCCGGCAAGCTCCCGGACCTGCTGGTGACCCTCTCGGTCTTCTACCGGGAGCAGATAGACCAGTTCACCAGGCGCTTCACGGCCATCATCGACCCTGTCCTGGTCGTTGG
>CAYLZQ010000627.1:0-1574 GCA_964388045.1 uncultured Elusimicrobia bacterium
GGAAGAAATCCCCGCTCTTCCAGGACCTGCGGACCAGAGTCTCGTAGCTCAAATTAGAACTCCCGCTTGGCCATCAACTCGATGAAGTCTGAAAGTTGGGAGGCCTCCTCCCGGCAGGGGAGGGCCCTGGCCAGGGCCAGGATCGAGCCGACGATCTCCTGCCCCTGGGCCCTGGCCTTGCCCATGACCCCTGAGGATTCGAAGAAATCAGCGAGCTCGCGCGCGGCCGAGGGGTTCTCCCCCGCCGAACGCCACAGCCTCAGGAAGGGCTCCCTCGTCCGCGGGTCGCGCACGGCCAGGACCCCGGGGAGGGTCAGGCGCCTGCCTGAGAGGTCCCTGGCCCTGTCCTTGCCCGAGACGCTCCTCTCCCAGGTGAAATCATGGATGTCGTCCACGATCTGGAGCAGTATCCCGGCCGCGCAGCCCAGGCGCGGGGGGTCGGCCTTCTCGTGCTCGCAGGGAGAAAGCCTCGAGAGGATGTTCCCGCACCACTCGAAGAGGGCCCCGGTCTTGCGCGAGACCACGCCAAGGTAGGCCTCCAGGGAAACGTCCTCGCTCCCTTTGAGGAACTCCTCCTGGAGTTCCCCCACCGTCATCTCCCGCACCGCTGTCACCAAGTGGTGCGAGGCGTCAGGGGATATCCCCAGGGCCTCCTCCAGGCCCTGGGAAAAGGCGAGGTCCCCGAGCAGGAGCCCCACCGGCGTGCCGAAGACGTTGCTGGGGGTAGGCAAGCCCCGCCTAAACTCGGCCTCGTCCACGCAGTCATCGTGGAGGAGGGAGGCGGTGTGGACCAGCTCCATGGCGCGGGCCGCGGCCTCGCGCTTGTCCTGGTCCACTCCCAGGGAGGCGCCCAAGAGCAGGCAGAAACGGGCTCTGAGCATCTTGCCCGGCCGGCCCACGAAGGAGGCGAGCTCCGCCCCCACCCGGCCCGAGATACGCCGGGCCCGGCTCTCAAGCCCTGTCCGAACCCGCTCCAGGGAGTCTTCCAGACGCAGAAGTGTCGGCATGACGCGCTTTGGAGTGAGGGATTATACCAAATTGCCCTGAGGGCCCGTGAGGAAACGCGAGGTTAGAGGATCCCCAACTCCCGGCCGACCCTGCGGAACTTCTCCAGGGCGAAGTCGAGGTTCTCAGGGGTGTGGCCGGAGGTGACGATGGTGCGCAGGCGCTCCTTGCCCCTGGGGACGATGGGGTAGGCGATCGCGAGGGCGAAAACCCCCTCCTCGAAGAGGCGCGCGCTCATCCCCCGGGCCTTGGCCGTGTCCCCCACGATCACCGGGGTGATGGGGGTCTCGCTGGCCCCCGTGTCGAAGCCCAGTCCCTTGAGGCCCTCCTTGAAGCGGCGGGCGTTCTCCCAGAGCCTCCGGATGCGCTCGGGCTGGCTCTCGAGGAGGTCCAGGGCCGCCAGGCAGGTCGCGGCCACCGAGGGGGGGTGGGAGCTCGAGAAGGTGAAGGGCCTGGCGGTCGAGGCCAAGTAATCGTGCAGGGACCGGCTGCCCGCCACGTAGCCCCCCACCGCGGCGATCGCCTTCGAAAGGGTCCCGATCTGGACCTGGACCCGGGAGGTCAGGCCG
>CAYLZQ010000628.1:0-1569 GCA_964388045.1 uncultured Elusimicrobia bacterium
CTGAGGAGACGTTCGGGCCAAACGATCCCTATGTCGCAACATCCCTGAGCATCCTGGGGGAACTGTACCGAGCCCAGGGCAAGAACGCAGACGCCGAATCCTACTACCAACGGGCCCTGGCCATGCTGGAGAAGACCCTTGGGCCGGACCATCCCGATGTGGCCCAATCGCTGACGAAGCTCGCTGGGCTCTATTATTCTCAGGGGAAATATGCGGAGGCCAAGCCCCTCTACCAGCAGTCTCTCAGCATCATGGAGAAAATCTCGGGGCCGGAGCACCCCAACGTGGCGATAGCTCTCAACAACCTGGCAGAACTCTACCGCGCCCAGGGGAGCTACGCTTACGCTGAAGCCCTGCATCAACGAGCCCTTGCGATCAGGGAGCAGGCTCGTGGGCCGGAGCATCCCGAGGTAGCCCAGTCCCTGAACAACCTGGCGGAACTCTACCGGGCTCAGGGGAAGTATCAAGAGGCCGAGCCCTTGTACTTGCGGGCTCTGGCCATCCGGGAGAAGGCTTTTGGGCCAAACCATCCCCAGGTCGCCACCGTGTTGGAGAGCCTGGCAGAACTCTATAGAAAGATGGGAGATGACGAGAAGGCCAAACAGGCGGCTGACCGTGCCAAAGAGATTCGCTCGCGTCGGGAAGGTTCCCTTAAGTAGAAAGCCCTGGCTGACCATTCCTGTCCTCGCCTGCATTGCGCTCCTTCTCGATGTCACTCCTCGTGAGGCGGCCCGCTACAAGGCCGAGTACAAGCTGAGCGTTGTCGTCGGCCCCACGGGCCCCTGGGGCGAGGGGGCTCAGCGGTTTGCCGACCTGGTCAGAGAGCGCACTCGGGGGAGGATCGCCATCAAGGTCTACTATGGTGGCCAGCTCTTCGCCGGCAGGCAGACCAACGAGTTCCTCCTCCTCCGCCAGGGGGTGGCCGACTTTGCCTTAGGTTCCACCATCAACTGGTCCACCACGATCAAGGAACTCAACCTTTTCTCCCTTCCGTTCCTCTTCCCAAACTATCAGGCCGTGGACGCTGTCACCAATGGGAAGGCTGGCAGAAGGCTCTTCAAGCTCCTCGACACTAGGGGGGTGGTGGGGCTTGGCTGGGGGGAGAACGGCTTTCGGGAGCTGACCAACAGGAGGCGTCCAGTAGAGAGACCGGAGGACCTGAAGGGGCTCAAGATCCGGGTGGTCGGCTCCCCCATCTTCATCGAGCTGTTCAAGGCCCTTGGAGCAAACCCTGTCTCCATCAACTGGGCCGAGGCCATCGCTTCTTTCCAGCAGGGAATCGTGGACGGCCAGGAGAACCCTGTTGTCTCCGTCATCGTCCCCTACAAGCTCTGGCAGTACCACCGGTATCTCACCCTCTGGCGTTACACGATTGATCCCTTGATCCTGGCGGTGAACAAGACCGCCTGGGAACGCTTCGAGCCAGAGGATCGGAAGATCATGGAGCAGGCAGCCTTGGAAGCGATGGCGTGGCAGAAGCGGGAGGCTCGAAAGGGGCTGGAGAAGGGGGAGGCGGCCATTAGCCTGTCTCTTATACACATCTGACGCTGCCGACGATCTTACGCGTGT
>CAYLZQ010000629.1:0-1565 GCA_964388045.1 uncultured Elusimicrobia bacterium
AATCGGCAGGACCCCAGGTAGAAGTCGAGCCTCACGGCGAAGCGGGCCTTGAGCCCTACCGCCTGCTTGGCCGTGCCGAAGCGCCGAACCCCGCGGAGGGGCTCGAGGTGGGCCAGCCGTGACGCCAAATCCGGCCGGAGGCAGCTATAAGTGGCCCCGCTGTCGAATATCGTCCGAATCCGCACCGCGCCCTTCGAACCCTCCAATCGGACCCTCCTTTCGATCACCGCCATGCCGCCCTCCTTAATCTAGTTTAGCCCATCCGAGTTGCAGTTTCCAGGGCCTCTTCTTCCTACGACCGAGGGCCTGATTTTGTTCCCTAGCTGGAATCCCTCTGGAACTCCGGCCTCAACCGGGGGTATACTGTAAGCGATGGAAGTCGAGACCCTCCAGGACAGGCTGCGGCGCCTCTCAAGGCCCGGGGAGCTCTGCGAGAAGCTGCCGGACGGGAGCCTCCACTGCTATGCCTGCGGCCACCACTGCAGGATCAAGGAGGGCCGCTTCGGGGTCTGCCGGGTGCGCTTCAACGAGGGAGGAGTCCTGCGCGCGCCCTGGGGCTACGTAGGAGCCCTCCAGGTGGACCCCATCGAGAAAAAGCCCTTCTTCCACGCTCTCCCCGGAACCCAGGCCCTCTCCTTCGGGATGCTGGGCTGCGATTATCACTGCTCTTTCTGCCTGCTTCCTGGTGAGAAGGTGGCGACAGAGCAGGGCATGCTTTCCATCGAGAGCCTGGAAACGACCAGGACCCGAGTTTATTCCCATACGGGCAGGGCCCGCCGGATGACCGGATTCTTCCAGCGCGACTATTCCGGCATGGCAGCGGAGATAAAGGCCGCTGGGATTCCTGAGATCCGATGCACCCCGGATCATCCCATCTTGGTCTACGAGCCAAAGACAAAAGCCGCGGCCTTTCGGCCTGCCGGAACGCTCAGACCAGGGGACCTCCTCGCTGTTCCCAAGCGCTTCGAGTTCTCCCACGAGCAGACCTTGGATGCCCAGGCCGTGCTGGAGCCGCTCCGCAAAGACTACAAGCTCAGCCGCCTCCTGGAGAGGAGAATCTTCGCCGATGTCCTCAAGCTCGCCAGCCAGGGCCTCACCTCGCGAGAGATCGGGGCCAGGATCGGAAAAAGCGCCTCCCACGTCCGTCATCTCAAGGCCAAAGCCGGCCGGGTGCTCGAGGATCCGGCCTACGGAACCTGGCAGGGCTCCCTGGTCGTGGAGCAAGGCCGCGTGCGGTTTGCAAAGGAGCACGCCCCTGGAATCCCGGCAACCCTGCGCTGGAATCCTGGCCTGGCCAGGCTCATGGGGTACTACTGCGCTGAGGGCTCCGTGTCCGCGGCCACCAACCGCCTCGCTTCCGCCACGCTCTGCTTCTCCTTCGGGCCGCACGAAGCTCCCCTGGCCGATGAGGTCGCCGCCCTGTTGCGGCAGTGCTTCGGCGTTGAGCCCTGGCGCTTCTCAGGAACGACTTACGAGCGGGTCGGGGTCAGCAAGTCCTCCCTGGCCGCGCTCTTTGCAGCCCTGTGCGGCAAGGGGGCGGCAAAAAAGCGCGTGCCCACGGCCCA
>CAYLZQ010000630.1:0-1558 GCA_964388045.1 uncultured Elusimicrobia bacterium
GTGCAGAACTTCGTGCAAGAGTACGAGAAGCGTTTTAAGGAAAGAGTCCCGGCCTTCGCCGCCCTGGGTCACGATGCCCTCCTCCTGGCAGCCGATGCCATACGTCGGGCGGCAAGCCTAGACAGGCAGGCGGTGCAAAAGGCCCTGAAAGAACAGGCCCAGAGGGTCGCAGTTTACGCTGCCTAAGGGCCTATCTCCGGCAGTGGGCAAAGGCTTAGGAATGATACTGGGCCTCGAAGTCGATGTACTTGAGGCCGGTGATCTCCTCAACGTCCCTTCTCAAGCGCTCCATTCGGGTCTCGGCCTCCAGCCGTTCGCGCGCGGCCAGGGCCACCCCCAGGACCGCCCTCTGCCAGAGGTCCCTGCCGTCCAGCTCGACCACTGAGACGTTGTGGCGTTCCCGGAGCTTGCGGATGAGGCCCTGGAGGAGGCGGCGCTTGTCCTTGAGGGAATGGGCCTCGGGGAAGTGGAGGGTGATCAGGGAGGAGGCCAGGATCATCAGGACGCGGCGCGGGGAAGGGCCTTGCGCCCGGCGTAGCCCTCCTCGAGCCCGTGGTAGTGGGTGATCCTCTTCTCTCCGAGCCTCCAGCAGAGGTAGACCTCTCGGTCCCCCAGGCGGTAGGGGAAGTCCACCAGGGCTGGGTCCAAGCCCTTGGGCATGGCCCCCAGATTCACGATCTTCTGGAACCACTCGTTCATTCCTCCGGCCAGGAACTGGAGCTGGGCCCGCTCGATGGCGAGCTGGGAGAGGTTTTTGGACTCGTCGCGCTCGAGTTTGCGGACCCTTTCGGCCTTGGCCTCGGCTTTGGCGGCGATCTCGGAGATCGCATCAAAGATGCGCTCCAACTCCGGGATGAGGACCTCGGCCTCCGCAAGGGTGAAGTGCCTCATGGGGGGTGATACTTTGTCCGGCTCCTGGCCTCTCGCCTGGCCTTGCGCCGGCGAAGCCTTCGGGTGGCCCGCAGCCTCTCGGATGTCTCGGGGGAAAGCCTCATCTCGATCTTGTCCACCAGCTCCCGCAGGGCCAGGAAGCGGTTCAGGGTGCGCCTTCTCTCGCGCTGGACGCGCACGGAGAGGCCTAGGGGGGGATACGCGAGCCTGACGGCGCTCTCCGTCTTGTTGATCTTCTGGCCTCCCTTGCCCCCGCCGCGGGCGAAGCTCTCCTCGACGGCTCCCAGGTCCAGGCCGAGCTTTTGGATCCTCTCGCGCAGGGCCCCGAGTTTGGCGGGGGAGACGTCAAAAAGCTCGTTCAACCTCATCCGGTCGGGGCTCCTCCCCGCGCAGGAGGAGGGCCCTCAGGTATTCGCGGTTGAGGCGGGCTATGTTGGAGAGCCTGATCTGCTTGGGGCAGGCCGCTTCGCATTCTCCCTCGTTGGAGCAGTTCCCGAAGCCCTCGGCATCCATGGTCGAGCGCATCGCCAGGACCCTGCGCTCCCCGTTGACCCAGTGCAGCAGGAGCTGTGTCCGCAGATCGCGCAGTATTTCGGCCTGGCCGTCGAACGGCTCGTGGGCCACGATCGCCTCGCGGCCGAGCGCGCCCTGGCCCGGCTTCAAGTAG
>CAYLZQ010000631.1:0-1551 GCA_964388045.1 uncultured Elusimicrobia bacterium
TCACCTCTTCCCCGAAGTGCCTCTCCCGGACCGCGTAGTTGTGGTGGCAGTTGATCTCCATCTCGGGCCTGATGGAGTCGCCTCGGTTCAACATGACCGCAAGCTGCTCCATGATCCGCGCCAGCATGCTCCGCCGGTTCTCCCGGGCGTAGTCCTGGCAGAAGAGGAGGTCGCGCAGGTAGGCCTCGAACTCGGGGCTGCCCTCGCTTAAGTAGGCGAGCTCCGGATCAGGAAGCCGGACCATCATCTTGCGGAGCAGGCCCTTGGCCTCGTGGATGTGGACGTCAGCCAGGCTCTTGCCCAGGTGGCGGGAGCCGGAGTGGAGCATGACCCAGACGCTCTCCTCGGTGTCAAGGCATACCTCGATGAAGTGGTTGCCTCCCCCGAGGGTTCCCATCTGCTCCATGGCCCTTTTCCTCAGGTCCTGGGCCTTGGGGTGGAGGCCCTTGAATCGCTCCCAGCCCGGCCACTCCCTCACCGAGGAGGCCACCTCGTGGTGCCTCTCGAAGCCCACCGGGACCACGCGCTCGATGGAGCGGCGCAGGAGGGCAAGCCTGCCGTCCAGGGCCGAGGACTTGAAGGGGAGCTTGATCGCCGCCATCCCGCAGCCTATGTCCACTCCCACCGCCGCGGGGATGACAGCGCCCTTGGTCGCGACCACGGCCCCGACCGTCGCCCCGATCCCGAGGTGCACGTCGGCCATCGCGGCCACGTGGTGGAAGACGCAGGGAAGCCGCGCGATGTTCCGGAGCTGCTCGAGGGACTTGTCGTCGACATCCTCGGTCCAGATCTTGACCGGGACCGGGCCGAAAAGGACCTTCCTGATCGGCATAAGTCACTAAAAAGTATACCCCCTAATCGGGTCTTTTGCCAGGGGTTATTTCAGGCGGGAAGGAGCAGGGTCGCGACCGCGTAGCAGGCGATCGCCTCCCCGCGGCCGATGGCGCCCAGACCCTCGTGGCTCTTGGCCTTGAGGCTGAGGCGCGAGGCGGGGATGTCGATAAGGGAGGCGAGGGATTGTTTCAGCGTCTCGTAGTGGGGCGAGAGTTTGGGCTCTTCTGCGACCAAGGTGACGTCCACGTGGGAAAGGACGGCTCCGGCGGCGATGGCCTTGGCCCTCACCGCGGAAATAATGTCCTTGCTGGGAATATCCTTGTTCTTGGGGTTGCCGGGGGAAAACATCAGGCCGATCTCCCCGGCTCCCAGGGCCCCGAGGATCGCGTCTCCGACGGCATGGAGGACCACGTCCCCATCCGAATGCCCCAAGAGCCCCCTGGGGTGGGGAAGCCTCAGCCCGCCCAGCCACAGCTCCCTGCCCTCCGCGAGCCTGTGGATGTCGAAGCCGAAGCCGACCGCGGTCCGGCGCCGCCCCCCGCGGCGCTCCTCAAGCAGGGCCTCGGCCATGACCAGGTCCTCCGGGGTTGTGATCTTGAAATTCTCGTAGCTGGATGGCACGATCTTCACCTTGTGGCCCGCCTTTTCCACGAGCTGGCTCTCGTCGGTCGCGTCCCGCTCGTCGGGAAAGCGGGAAAGTGCCTCCTCCAGGATCTC
>CAYLZQ010000632.1:0-1547 GCA_964388045.1 uncultured Elusimicrobia bacterium
GCCCCCTCCCCACTGCTCGCCCCCTCCCCCACGGGGAGGGGGCGAGCGCCTGCGGTGCTTGGCCCCCTCAACTCACCTCACCTCCCCCTGGGGGAGGTGAGTTACAGGGAATGGTTGACTCCTTGAAGGTCGTTGGCAGAGAAACCATGAACACGATCGTCATCGAGCCGTGGGATCGGCACAATCAGGAGCTGGCCTCCAACGCGCGCCCGGCCGGCTGGATCAACCCCGAGCCCGCGTTCGGGAGGCCTCCTTCCTGGGTCAGGAATGCAGACCGGGCAGGGCCTGCCAGCCCGAGCGGACCTGCTCCGCAAGGTGGGCCAGGGCGGCATCCACCGTCCCCGAGTATTCGGCCACCCGCAGCAGGCCCAGCTCCTCCTGCGAGAACACCCCGAGCTGGGCGAGCCTGTCCACGATCGTCTCCCGCCTCTCCCAGTCCTCAGGCGGCGGGGGGCGGTCCGCGGCCGAGCAGGATATCTCGACCGCCCGGGCCAGCGGAATGCCGGCCCGGATCAGGACCGTCAGGCAGGCGCAGAAGCGGCGTTTGGCGTCAAAGCGCCTGAAGCGGACCAGAGGAGCGCTTTCTTTGAGCCAGGGCCAGGCGAGCCAGAGCCCCGCGACAGGAAGATAAAGCTTGAGGAGCACCTTGAGCACGGCCCGCAGGTACGCGGAGAACCCCTGGCTGAAGCACAGGGGGGCGTTGAGGATGAGGGGAGCCAGGTGGATGACCAGGAGCGGGGCCGCGAGCCTGGAGAGCAGCCCCAGCCAGTAGCTGCGCCGGCTCTCCAGTATCTCGGAGATGATCGCGAAGGCCTGGTCCATGCGGCCGCTGGCCTCGCCCATCCGGACGATGGCGGACTGCCAGGCCGGGAAGGCATCCGGGTGGCGGGCCATGGAGGCTGCCAGGCTCTCCCCGCGCCTGAGACGGGCCCTCAGGTTGTAGGCGACCTCCTGGGTGAGGGTTCCGTCGCTGGAGGCCGCCTCGATGACAGAAAGAAGGCCGAGGCCAGCCTGGCTGGCCTCGGCCAGCGAGCGGTAGAACCGCAGGGGCTTTAGGCTCGGCTCGATGCTATAATTTATCGCGGCCCGCTTCCCTTACCGCCAGGCGAGGGCTTTCGTTCCCTCGCCCTACAGGTCGATGCCGTCGACTTCGAAGAAGGCCCGGCAGCCCTTGTCGACCCATATGTCCGAACGGTCATGCCCCCAGGTCTGTCCCTTGATGCAGGGGTTCTTCGAGATCTGGGTGACCCCGACGTTCACGATGTAGAGAAGCCCCGTCCAGCATCTGTTGCGGCGGAAGTTCCGGCTCTCGCAGAGGAGGCTGACGTGAACGATATCCGGCCGGTCGCCCGGCCGTCCTTGCAGCTTTTGCCGCACGGGGGCTCCTTTGACGCTGGGGATCGCCTCCGGATTGCTTTTGAGCTGGGTCTTGACCTGGGTCAGGGCGCCTTGGACGGGGTCCTTGCGGTCCCAGTCCATGTCCCCGACGCTTCCCATGACGAGCGCTGCCATCGCTCCGGCCATCACGGCAAGGGCGTAGAGCAATA
>CAYLZQ010000633.1:0-890 GCA_964388045.1 uncultured Elusimicrobia bacterium
TCATCGAGGGCGTGAGCCAGCGCGTGGTGGCGTTCAACTACGGCCGGAAGATCGCCGAAGGGCCGTTCGCCGAGGTTGCCAGGAACGAGGAGGTGCGGGAGGCGTATCTCGGGCGGAGCGGCGAGACTGCGATGGGGGTCCCCCCTCACCCTGCCCTCTCCCCTGGTGGGGGAGAGGATAAAGGTGAGGGGGTGCGATAGGGAACCGCGCCGTGCTTGAGGTCCGAGGGGTTTCCACCCGGTACGGCCAGATCTCCATGCTGCGGAACGTCTCGGTCACCCTCCGCGAGGGAGAGATTGCGTGTCTCCTGGGACCGAACGGGGCCGGGAAGACCACCCTGATTCGGACGATCCTGGGAATTGTGCGCCCGGTCGAGGGGGCCATCGTGTTCCGAGGGGAACGGATCGACAGCTTGAAGACGAACCAGGTCGTGAGGCGGGGGATCGGCGTGGTTCCGGAGGGACGGCGGATCTTTCCCAAGATGACGGTGGAGGAAAACCTCCGGATGGGAGCCTTCTCCGACTGGGGGACGCGCGAGGTCGAGGGCCGGCTGGAGCGTATCTTCGATCAGTTTCCGCGCCTCCGCGAGCGGCGCCGGCAGATCGCGGGCACCCTGAGCGGCGGCGAGCAGGCGATGCTGGCCATCGGGCGCGCCCTCATGGGGCGCCCGAGGCTCTTGCTGCTCGACGAGCCATCCCTCGGCCTCTCCCCACTCCTGGTCGAGCAGATCTTCGAGATGATCCAGGCCATTAACCGTCAGGGGACCACGGTGTTTCTCGTGGAGCAGAACGCCCGCAAGACCCTCGCGCTGGCCCATCACGGCTATCTCATCCAGAAAGGGGAGATTGTCGGAGCGGGGACCGCCGCTGAGCTCCGCGACTCTGACGTGG
>CAYLZQ010000633.1:900-1541 GCA_964388045.1 uncultured Elusimicrobia bacterium
TACCTGACGGCCTAGCCCGGATTATGTGCATAATTCGGGCTAGTGGGCCAAGGAGGACGCCATGAAATACCCGAGAGAACGGTACGACTACTCAGCCATCGTGGACCGGAAGCCCCTCAAGCTGCCCAAGGGGGCACGGGTCGCGGTCTGGACCATCGTCAACGTAGAGGAGTGGGACATCGAGAAGCCCATGCCCCGCACCGTCCTCTCTCCCCCGCAGGGAACGGGCGGCATCCCGGACGTCCCGAACTGGGCCTGGCATGAGTACGGGATGCGCGTGGGGTTCTGGCGGCTCAAGGCCGCTCTCGACAAACACAGGATCAAGGCCACGATGGCCATCAACGCCTCCGTATGCCTTTCCTATCCGCGCATTGCCAAGGCTGCCCTGGACGCCGGCTGGGAGTTCATGGGCCACGGCTTCATCCAGGGTTCGATGCATCTCCTGCCGGACCAGCGGGAGGCCATCCGCAAGTCCATCGAGACCATCAAGAAGTTCACTGGCAAGCCGCCCCGCGGCTGGCTGGGCCCCGGCCTGACGGAGACCTGGGAGACCTTAGACGTCCTGGCCGAGGAGGGGATCGAGTATGTCTCGGACTGGGTCAACGACGACCAGCCCTACGAGATCAAGACGACGGCCCGGC
>CAYLZQ010000634.1:0-1531 GCA_964388045.1 uncultured Elusimicrobia bacterium
CGGTAGGTCTTCATCGCCGAGGTCATGGAGCACATAGAGGAGGCCGGGATCCACTCGGGGGACTCGGCCTGCACCCTGCCTCCCCATTCCCTCACCCCGGCGGCCCTGGAGACCATCTGCCGCCACACCAGGCGCCTGGCCCTGGCCCTGCGCGTCCAGGGCCTCATCAACGTCCAGTACGCGGTCAAGGACGGGGCGGTCTACGTCCTGGAGGCCAACCCCAGGGCCTCGCGCACCGTGCCCTTCGTGAGCAAGGCCACGGCCGTCCCCCTGGCCAGGCTCGCGACCCGCGTCATGCTGGGCAGCCCCTTGAGGAGGCTCCTTCCCAAGGGCCTTCTCAAATCCTCCCCCCTCCCCCTGCCCTACACGGCGACCAAGGAGGCGGTGCTTCCCTTCATCAAGTTCCCGGGGATAGACCCCACCCTTGGCCCCGAGATGAAGTCCACGGGGGAGGTCATGGGGATAGACTCGGACTTCGCGCGCTCCTTCGCCAAGAGCCAGGAGGCCAGCGGCATGTCCCTCCCGGTCTCGGGCTCCGTCTTCATCAGCGTCCGGGACGAGGACAAGCCCGGGATCCTCCAGATCGCCCGCTCCCTGCGGCACATGGGATTCTCCCTGGTCGCCACCCGCCGCACCCAGGAGTTCCTCTCCCGCCACGGCCTGGAGTCCTCCCGGGTGGCCAAGATAGGGGAGGGAAAGCCCGACGTGGCGGACCTCATCAGGCAGAAGTCCCTGAGCCTCATCATCAACACCCCCTCGGGCAAGCGCTCCCGGGCCGACGGATTCGCCATCCGCAGGACGGCCCTGGAGCTCAACATCCCCTTCATCACCAACATCAGGAGCTGCCAGGCCGCCCTCCACGCCATCGCCGCGCTCCGGGAGTCCTCCCTCGGGGTCAGGCCCCTCCAGGACTACTACCGGGAGCTCCCCTACCAGGCCCTCAAGACCGCGGCTTGACTCCTTGACGGTCGGCGCGACTGTCGTTGACGACAGTTGGTGGACAAGTGGACGCAAGCCTTGGCCCGCATCCAGGAGCCGACCCCGCCCAAGGAGGACAGGCTTGAGCAGGTCGCCAAGGAGCTCGGCTACGAGGAGGAACACGAGGCGGAGCAAGCCTCCACCCCGGAGTCCCCGGTCTCCTCATAGTCGCCGGCTTCGCCCCCCTGTTGCCGCTTGCTCTCGGGATCCGGCCCCATCCACAGGCGTCCGCTCCTGTAACTCGCCTGGCGCCTCGTGGGAGAGCTCCTCCAGGACTTGCTCAGGCGCCCCCAGGATCCTGAGCTTGGTCACGCGAGGATCGTAGAGGACCCGATCGTGCTCGAAGTCCAGACGCATGCGCCAGGACTGGAGGGTCTTGGCGCCGATGATGACCGCGTCCGCGAGACCCTCAATGACCATGAACTCGTCCGAGAATCGGTAGCCCTTGAGAGTAAAGTCCAAACTTACCCGCTCCCTGGCGGTCAAGGTCTCGCCGTCCTTGGCCGTCGTGAACCGCCATTCGCGAGGCACGGGCAGCAGTGTCTCTAGCTCG
>CAYLZQ010000635.1:0-1518 GCA_964388045.1 uncultured Elusimicrobia bacterium
GGAGGCGGCTCACCTGGATCAGGGCCTGCGGGTTTTCCGGATCCAGCTCTACCGCTTTCTGAGCTGCCTGGAGCGCTTCTTCAAGCCGGAACGCCGCCTGTTGCGCCAGGCTAAGGTCGAGGTAGGCCGAGGGGGAAGCAGGATTGGCCGCAACGGCACGCTGCGCCGCCTGCAGGGCCAGGTCTTTCTGATTCTGAACCAGGTAGATGTTCGAGAGGAGCCCGTGAGCCAGGGCATGGCGCGGATCGAGCGCGATGGCCTGGCGAAGCTCCGAGAGGGCCTCGGATACACGCCCCTGGACGAGGTGGAGGAGCGCCCCCTGGGTCCAGGGTTGGGGGGAGGAAGGGAAGTGTCGTTTGGCCTCGACGATGACGTCCTCTGCCTCTTCGAAGCGGTCGAGGCGGTAGAGAGCATTGGCCGTCCCTACAAGGGCTAAAGGGGGCGGTGGCCGGGCCTGACGGAATGCCTCGAGGGCTCCTTGCACCTTCCCTTCGACCAGGTTGACCCATCCAAGCCCGACATGAGCTCCTGGTGCCCGGGGGTCGATGGCAAGGGCCCTCTGAAATGCGCTGCGTGCCTCAGCTGGCTTTCCCCGATCGAAGAGGATCTCCCCCAGCTCGATCCAGGCCTCCGAGCGCTCCGGCGCCGCGGCAGCCTTTCGTTCGGCTTCGACCTGCCTCTGGGGGAGGAAGGCAGGGTCAATGCCGGTCAAAGGATAGTCCCGGAAGCTCACGATCCCCGGGTAGTAAAGGGACCATTGCACCGCATCCAGCGGGTTGACGAGGACGGTTTTCCGCGGGACATCGCCTACCCGCGCCGTCGCCTGCTCCCGCGCTGCCACGAGGACGCTCCCCTGGGGGTTGCGAAATTCCACCAGACCCTCCAGCACGGAGAGATGAGATGCATCGGCGGGCCGGATAGCGAGATTCAACTCCGTCCCCCGGATCGTCGCCGTCGCTGCCGGCGTCTGGATCTCGAAGGGCTCCACCCGACTCCGGACCCAGATCTCCCCGCTGAGAAGGTTGAGAATCGTCTGGAGGAGCCCGAGTGCCGCAGGGATGGGCTTCCCCGGACGCGGCCCTACCTGCTTGATCTCCAGTGAGCTGTTAGCGTTGACCTTGATCTGCGACTCGTCGGCGAGGAGGATCGCCACGCGGCTTCCCAGGGCGGTCCTGACGATATCTCCGGGCATGAGATCGTGCTCGAGCCTGGCCGGCTGCCACTGTCCCGCGCGAAACACCTCAGCCTTCCCCACGATACTCACGATCTTCCCCGCCGCTTGAGCCATTGCCGGTCGCACAGGCACGAGGAGCAAGATCGCACAGAGAAACAGCCAAAGAGCTCTCAAGGACATGGCCCTTACACCCTTATAAAGCGCCTGCTTAGAGGGTGTTCAAAAAGCCCTCTCCTGTCGTTGCGAGCGACGGAAGGAGCGAAGCAATCTCGCTGTTGAAGGCGGATTTTCTGGGATTGCTTCGTCGCTTCGCTTCTCGCAATGACGCTTTTTGAACACCCTCT
>CAYLZQ010000636.1:0-1506 GCA_964388045.1 uncultured Elusimicrobia bacterium
AGGAAAGCCGCCAGGAGGCCGCCTCTCATAGCAGGCTGAGGAGCTTGAAAAGCTCCGCCTCAGGAGGCATCTCCACGTGGATGTTCCTGACTTGGCCGTTGGGAGTCACGTAGGTGTGGAGCCAGGAGGAGCGGTTGCCCTTCATCAGCTCCAGGCATTTCTCGAGCACCCTGTTCCTCTCCTCCTGAGAGCAGGGGGCCTCTCCAGGATCCGCCCCTGCCTCCCGGCTCGCCACTCCGATAAAGTGCGGCGCCCACTCTCGGAGCTTAAGATAGATGCTCCTCTGGCGCTCAGGGCGGCGCAAGGCTCCCTCCGTCAAGGCGAGATTGATCCAGGCGCTGAACTTCCTCGGAAAGACCTCCAGGGCCCTGCGTAGGTCCTCCAGGGCCTCCTCATAACCCCCAGTCCTGCGAAAAGCCTCCCCCCTCCAGGCCCTCCAGGCTCGGTCAGGAGCCTGGTCCCTGATCGCGCGATCGAAGCTGAGAAAGGCATTATCGAAATGCCCGAGCATCACAGAGGCGGCGGCCAAGCCCACGTGGGGCCATCTGATCCTGGGATCTATCCTGAGCGCGGACTCAAAGTCCGCGACAGCCTCCCTGTAGCGGCCCACCCAGAGGAGGACCTCCCCGCGATAGGCGTAGAGCCATGGCTCCCGGGGCCTCTCCCGGATGAGCCTCCTGAACTCTGAGAGGACCCGGGGAGTGTCCCCGGACCTGAGCCTGGCCTGGATCCTGGAGAGCTCCAAGGCCTCCTCACTCCTACAGTAGGAGACCAGGCAAGGCCTTTTGCCGCCAAGGACATAAGTCTTGGTCTGGGTCCTGTTGCCCCCGATCCTGCGCAGGATCTCCTCGAGGACTGGAGCCGACCGGGCCGGGTCCTCGGGGACAAGGCCCTTCCTGAGGCCCTCCCAGGCCTCGGGAAGATGATCGCTGAGAAGGGAGTATTCCCTCCCGGAGACCTGCTCTCCCAGGGCGATCTTGCCGAGCGCGCCGAGCACATGGCCCCCCAGGGACTCGTCCGAGAGCCTGCCTGCTGCCCTGAGATCCTCCTGGGCCTCTTGGTGCCTCCCCATTCGGTAGAGAGCCTCGCCCCTCCAGATGAAAGCCGCGGGATCCTTGGGGTCCAGCCTGAGAGCGAGCCCGAGGTCCTCCATGGCCTGCTCCTGGCGGTCCTCAAGCACAGCCGCGGCCCCGCGCAGGCAGAGGGCTCCGGCGCTGGCTGGATCCAGGCGCAGGACCTTCCGGGCCTGCCTCGCGGCCGCTCCTGGGAGCCCCAGCCAGAGCATCAGGCGGCCGAGCCCCAGGCAAGCCTCCTGGCTCCGCGGAAAGCTCCGGGCCATCCGACGCAAAAGCCCCAGGAGCTCCTGGTATCTGCCCAGGGACTCCAGGAATCCAGCGGCATTCTGGAAGAGCTCGCAGGAGGGCTCCCGCCTGAGGGCCTTGAGACTGGCCTTTGCGGCTCTGCGCAAAGAGCCCTGGGCGCCCTCAAGGCCCAGCCTGGTCTCCA